>JACDGM010000058.1 GCA_013815325.1 Chthoniobacterales bacterium | reverse complement strand
GAACTTCCCGATGGCGCTCGCCTTCGATCGCGCGGGCAATCTCTACGCGGCCAATTTTGCCGGGAGCACGGTGGAGAAGTTCACCCCCGCGGGCGCCGGCACGGTTTTCGCGAATGTCATCCGGCCGACCGGTCTGGCCTTCGACGCGAGCGGCAATCTTTACGTCTCAACTTTCGGGAACACGATCGAACTTTTTTCGGCTGCCGGGACGCCGCTCGGCACATTCGCGAACAGCGGCCTGAATAATCCCGAAGGACTGGCCTTTGACTCGTTAGGCAATCTATACGCCGCGAATAACGGCTCCGACACAATCGAAAAGTTTTCGCCCAATGGGGCCGATCTGGGCTTTGTCGCGCAGAACTTGAACGGCCCCGTCGGCATCGCCTTCGACAGCAGTGGCAGCCTCTATGTCGTCAACGCGCGCGCCGCCACTATTCAAAAAATCATGGAAGATGGCAGTCTCTCCTTTTTCGCCAACACCGGCTTTAGCCCCGCTTTCATCGCCGTGCAGACGCCGCCGAAGCTGGTCAACATCTCGACCCGGCTGAATGTGCTTACCGGTGAAAACGTCCTCGACAGCGGCTTTATTGTGCGCGGGCCGGGCAAGAAAAACGTTCTCATCCGCGGGCTCGGACCCTCGTTAGTCAGCGCGGGCGTATCGGACACGCTGGCCGATCCGATTCTCGAGTTGCACAATGGCGCCGGCGCTGTCCTGCTCAGCAACGACAACTGGAAGCAGACGCAGCAAGCTGCAATCGAAGCGACCGGCATTCCGCCGGCCGTCGACGCCGAGGCGGCTATTCTCGTTAGTCTGACGGAGGGCTCATACACCGTCATCGAGCGCGGGAAAAACGAAAGCACCGGCGTCGGGCTGGTGGAAGTTTACGATCTCACAGCCGGCTCCGGGCCGGAACTGGTGAACATCAGCTCGCGCGGGTTTGTCGATACGGGGAGCAACGTCTTGATCGCCGGTTTTATCGTGGCGGCGCAAACAGGCGGGAACAGCCAGGTGATCGTGCGCGCGCTCGGGCCGTCGTTAGGCAAAGCCGGGGTGGCCGACCCGCTGGTGGACCCGAAGCTCGAATTGCGCAACAGCAACGGGGCGCTGGTGGCGGCGAACGATGACTGGAAGAGCACGCAGCAGGCAGCTATTCAGACGACTGGCGTGCCGCCTTCGAACGACTTGGAGGCAGCGATTGTGGCGACGCTTGCGCCGGGTGCCTACACCGCGATCGCGAGCGGCAAAGAGGGCGGAAGCGGCGTCGGCTTGGTGGAAGTTTATAACCTGGAGCCGTAGACCCTTCTTATAGGTGAGCGTCTGCCCGGCGCCTCCTCTCTTGTCTGCGTGCTGACGTGGCGTAGATTTCCCAACTCTGAAAAAGATCTTGCTTCGGCGGTTGCGCGAGGACGCGCTTTTGCTCGTCGCGTTTTTTTGCCTAACGAGCCGGGCAGCCCCCGTCCCCGGCGCGGCGATCAACGTGCCGGTCGATCGCAGCCGCTGGCCAGCGGCTTTGCAGAATGTGCCGCTGGAGCGGCTCTCCTCCGGCGCGCTCTTCCTCCTCGATCGCGGTGGAGATCTCGTTAGGGCGGCAGGCGCGGCTTCGTCCGTCCAATTGGAGGCTGGCACCTCCGTCACGCTCGATTTGCGCGTGGCGCCAAATCTTCGTCTCGGGGATGACCCCGCGCCGCTTCCTCCTGCGATGCGCGCGCAAGCCGAGCCGCATATTGCGCGTTCGCCGGTTACTCCCGGTTTCCTGACTGCTGTATTTCAAGAGGGGCGTTTCACCGATGGCGGCGCGGTCGACTGCGGCTACGCCGTCACGCACGATGGCGGCCTTTCCTGGACCCGGGCGCTCATTCCCAACCTGACAAAGGCCTCGGGCGGCACATATCTGCGCGCGACCGATCCGGTGGCGGGGATTGATCTAGGCGGACGGATCTTCCTCACGACCGAGGGATCGACCACCATCGGTTTTGCGGACGGAACTATTCTCGTGAGCCGCTCGACGGACGGGGGCGCGACGTTTGAAGCTCCGGCCGTTGTCTTCCGGCCAGCCTCGAGCAGCAACTTTCCCGATAAACCCTGGATGGCGGTGAACACTTTCGGCGGCACGGCGACCGCCGGAAGGATCCTCGTAACCTGGACCCTTTTCGGGACGACGGCCGCTTCGCCGATTTTTCGTTCCTACAGTGATGACCATGGGGTGACCTGGAGCAGCGTCGCGGCGATTCACTCGACGCTGTCGAATGCCCAAGGGTCGCAGCCGATCTTTCTGCGCGATGGGCGGGTCGCGATTATTTATTGGAATTTTGGCAGCAGCGGATTCACCGGAGGCGACGCTGCTCTCCCGGGACCGGAAGAAATCGATATGGTCTTGTCGAGCGATGGCGGGGTGACGTTCGGCCCGCCGAGTTTGGTCACGACGGTTGCGCGTTATGAACAGCCCAGCATTCGCAACGGCGTCTTTCTCCCCTCAGCCACGACCGACCGAATCAACGGCCACTTGTCGGTCGTTTACCAGGCGCTCGACAGCACGGGAATGCCGCGAATTTTTTTCACTAAATCGAGCAACGCCGGCACGACCTGGACGGCGCCGGTGGCGATCACGGACAACCCCGGCACGGGCGTTTTCAATGCCGCGATAGCCGCTTCGCCGGATGGGCAACGGCTGACTGCCTCGTTCTACGATCAGCGCAATAATGCGACGGGCGTGACAACGAAGTGCAACCTCTACCTCGCCCAGTCCTTCGATGACGGGGTAACCTGGCAGCCGAATATACGCCTAACAGACAAAGCAACCGACGCCACCCTCGCGCCGCTCACCTCGGAAGGTTACATGCTGGGCGATTATCTCGGGATCGCGGAATCAACCAGCCCGGATGTGCCGGCCGTCCCTGTCTGGATTGACACGCGAACGGGAAATCCTGATCCCTTTATCACCCGGGTGGGGATCGCGCCGGAAGTGAATTTCACCAGCTTCCAGGCCTCGCGCTTATCGTTAGGGCAGATCAACGATCCACAACTTGGCGGGCTTGCGGGGGACGCGGATGGCGACGGTGAAGATAACCTTTCCGAGTTCCTCTCGCAGACCGAACCGAACGACTCCGCGTCGGTCATTCATCCGGCGCGGCAATTGAACATTTCCACCCGGGAAACCGTTGGGACCGGCGAGAACGTCCTCATTGGTGGCTTCATCGTCACCGGCACGACACCGAAACAAGTGCTCCTGCGCGCGCTCGGGCCTTCTCTGGTCGCGAACGGTCTGAGCGGCGTCCTACAGGATCCCACGCTCGGGTTGCACGACGGCAGCGACTCGGTCGTCGCCCAGAACGATAACTGGAAAAGCGATCAGGAAGCGGCAATCGCCGCGACGGGAATCCCGCCTAACGATGTCCGCGAATCGGCCATCGTCATCACCCTCGACCCGGGCGAATACACTGCGGTGCTGCAAGGGAAGAACGGCGGCAGCGGCACGGCGCTGGTCGAAGCCTACGATCTCGACCCCACGCCCGCTTCGCAGTTTGGGAACATCAGCACCCGCGGTTTGGTCGGACTGGACGCGGATGTTTTGATCGGCGGTTTGATTGTCGCCTCCGAGAATTCGGGCCAGGCCAACGTCGTGGTGCGAGCGCTCGGGCCGTCGTTAGGCGCGGCCGGAGTGGGCGGCACGCTGGCGGACCCGACCCTCGAATTGCACGACGCCGACGGGGCGATCCTCGCATCGAACGATGATTGGGCAGACACGCAGGCGGGGATCATTGCTTCGACCGGGCTTGCGCCGAACAACGGCAAGGAATCGGCGATTTTCGCGACGCTTCCAGCCGGAGAATATACCGCAGTCGTGCGTGGGCAGGACCAGACGACGGGGGTCGGTCTGGTCGAAGTTTTCAACATTCCTTAGGCACTCGACCGCTTGGATCAGTCTTATCGTCATGATCGCACCTGCGGGTAGCGCACACGTCTCGTGTGCTGGCGACGGTGTTCCACCGTCGCGAACTTTCCTTTTAAGGCCATTAACTCCCGGCGTCCGCGCGCCCGGGAAAGTTCGTCGCGCTGGAACAGCGCGACCAGCACGCGAGCCGCGTGTGCTACCCGGAGGGGCATCTCTGAGCAACGTTTCCTTCTTTCGTTAGGCAATGATCAGCCAGGCCTTTGTCCTCGGCGCTGGCCTCGGCAGGCGGCTCCGCCCGCTAACGGACGACTTGCCGAAACCGCTCGTCCCGATCTTTCAAAAGCCGCTCATCACTTTCGCGCTCGATCATCTCGCGCTGGCCGGTGTGAAGTCGTTCGTGATTAATACGCATTATCTGCCGGCGGAATTTGAAATGTTTTTTGCCGCGGGCAACTATCGCCAACTTCCCGTTAGGCTGGTGCACGAACTGGTGCTGCTGGAGACCGGGGGCGGGATGAAGAACGCGCAACCGTTTCTCCGTTCGCAGCCATTCCTCGTTTACAGCGGCGACCTGCTGACGGATATCGCGCTCGAGCCGTTGATCGAGGAACATTTGCGAAGCGGGAACGATGTTACGCTCGCCTTGCGCGAGACTGGACTGGCCGCGCAAATCGCATTCCGCGACGGGCGCGTGCTTGATATCGGCAATCGCCGCGGACATCCCGGCAGCCTTGATTACGCCAACGTCTCGGTCTGGAGCCCGCAAGCTTTCTCCCGCTTTTCGTTAGGTGAGAAAATTTCCTTCATCCCGGTGCTGGCAAAATGGATCGGCGAGGGCGGCAGAATCGGCGGCGTTATCCTGAACGAAGGGCGGTGGTTCAATCTCGCTTCGGCGGCGCAATATCTCGAAGTCCACCGCGCCATCGCGCAGGAGCATTGGCGTCCGCGTTACGCGCACCCGCCTGAGTGGCCGGTGCGGATTGCGCCCGACGCGGTGATTGAGGAGGGCGCTGAAATGATAGGCTTCGTCTCTGTCGGCGCCCGCTGCCGCGTTGCCTCCGGGGCGAAGGTCGAGGATTCTATTCTTTGGCCGGGTGCACGAATTGCTTCTCGCACGCAGCTGAAACGCTGTATCGTCCGCGCTCATCGCGCCGCGGAGGGCGTGCTCAGTGATGTGGTGATCTGACCGGTGAAAAAATGATCCTTTCCGACGCGCTTCTGCGCCAGACGCGCATCCGCTTTCCCACTTTCGAGGCGGAAGAGGTGAAAATTTTGCCGATCGAAAAGGGCGGCTCGGATCGCAAGTTTTACCGAATTCAGTTTTCGCCCGAGCGAACGATCGTCCTACTGAAATATACGGGCGAGCCTTCGGAGAATCAGCGCTACGTGGAGATCGCGGAATTCCTCGCAGCCCACGGAATCCATGCGCCGAAGATTTATTTCCACGATCCCGCGGAAGGCTTGATCTGGCTGGAGGATCTGGGGGAGCGCGATCTCTGGAGTTATCGCGAGGAGAGCTGGACGGTGCGGCGTCCTCTTTACGAATCGGCGCTCGAGGAGATCGCAAAATTGCATGGCATCTCCGCGGCCGATTCGGCAGAGATCCGGCGCGATCTGCCGGCGCAATTCGACGCCGCGCTTTACCTCTGGGAGCAGCATTACTTTTTCGATCAATGCCTTGGGCGCCACTTTGGGGTCGTGGAAGATTGGCGCCGGGAGTTGGCGGCGTTGCCGGCGCTGCACGGGATCGCGGAGCGGCTGGCCGCTTTCCCCCGCGTCCTCGTGCATCGCGATCTCCAATCGCAAAACATCATCGTGCGGGAGGAGGCGGCTTACCTGATCGATTTTCAGGGAATGCGACCGGGCTTGGGCGAATACGATCTAGCCTCGCTACTTTATGATCCTTATGTGCAACTCAATGCAGCGGAGCGCGCGCAGCTGACCGCCTTCTACCAGTCGCAAGCGGAGGTGAGCGACCCGGCCTTTGCGGAAAGGTTGGGGCTCTGCGCGATGCAACGGCTGATGCAGGCGCTCGGCGCCTATGCCTATCTCGGGCTGGTGCGCGGGAACAGAGCCTTCCTGGAGCACATGCCCACGGCGTTACAGTCGTTAGGCGAAATTGTCGGGACGATGGATGGGCTCGCCCCATTGCGGGATCTGTTGGGAGATCTTTCGTCGGCGCTTGAGGTGTAGAGGCGGCCGTGCCGGCCGCTGCGCGAAGTATGACGCATGAATAAAAGGCCAAGTAGGTCTTCCCTCGAGCGGTCGACACCCCCGGACGCTCTACCGGGGCCGGAAAGCAGCTAGCGCACGAACGGGTTGCCGCGCCGCTCCGCCCCGACTGTCGTCGGCGGGCCGTGACCCGGCAACACCGTGACGCTGTCCCCTAACGAATAAAGCTTTTCACGGATGCCGGCAAAGAGCAGCTCGCCATCGCCGCCCGGTAAATCGAAGCGCCCAACGCCGCCCGCGAAGAGAACGTCGCCGCCGATGAGTAGCTTATTCTCCCGTGAGAAAAAGCAGAGGCTGCCGGGGCAGTGTCCTGGCACCTCCAGCACTTCAAAGCTCATCCCGAGAAATTTTCTCGCCGGCGTCTCTGTGATTAAAAGATCAGGCGCGACCGGCTCGATTTCGAATTGGAACCCATAGTCGCGAAAGAAGTCGCGCTCGGAAATCATCGGCGCGCTTTCCGCGTGAATGCCAATCGGGCAACCAAAGCGGCGTTTGATTTTCGCCACGTCCTGGATGTGATCGATATGGCCATGGGTGAGGAGCAGCAGGCGCAGCTCGATTTTCTGGCGAACTAGCCAGGCGCAAGCGCCGTCGGGGGCATCGAACAGAATCCAGCCTTCCGGGGCGGCGAGCACGTAGCAGTTCGTCTCGAAGATTCCGCCGGTGAAAGTCTGATATTCGATCATCTGGATTCCCTCTCTTCGTGCTTTTGCTCGTACTCGTGCTCGATCAGGTGACGTTGGCGTCGATTACGATCACGAGCAGGAGCAGGAGTGAAGAGAAGAGCGGGGAAGCTAGCACGCCACTCCACCGCGGGAACGGAAATTGCAGCGCGAAGCCTCATCTGTACTCGAATAAATTTGAATCTTCGTGCTCGGCGGTTGTCTCACCCTTCACTTTGGCACGCAACGACCGCCCATCTACCTTGCTTTCAAATCAGCTTCTGCGAACTTTTTCGTCCCATTTTATGAAAACTTTTCTTCGTTGTTCTGCCGCGTCGCTGCCGGGGTTGCTTATGGTGGCTATGGCTGCGCAGCCAGCCTTGGCGAAGACCGATTCCGAGCAGATCGGCGTGTCGGTCGGGCGGCTCCTCGAGGAAGGGCACTACACGCATCACCCGCTGAACGATGAGATTTCGAAAAAGCTCCTGACCGGTTATCTGGAGCTGCTCGATTTCAGCCATCTCTTTTTCACCCAGAAGGACATCGATATCTTCACGAAAAAATATGCCACCGCGCTCGACGACGACATTCTGCTCGGGAACCTCAAGCCGGCGCATGAGATTTTCGCGGTTTTCCAGAAGCGAGTGGAAGATCGGGTCGCGAAAATCAAGGAGCTGGTGAAGCAGCCGGTGAATTTCAAAACAGACGAAACCATTCTCCTCAGCCGGCAAAAAGCGCCCTGGCCGAAGGACGACGCCGAGGCCGACGATCTCTGGCGCAAGCGGATCGAGGGCGAGCTGCTGCAGGAAAATCTGAGCGAGCACCCGATCGAGCCGGGTCCGAAATTAGTTGAGCGCCGTTACGATCGCATGCTCCGCACGGTTCACGAGGAGGACGCTGAAGAGCAGGTGAAGTTGTTCCTCGACGCGCTCGCGCAATCCTACGATCCGCACTCGGAATATCTCAGCCAGGCCGACCTGAAAAACTTCAGCATTAACATGGGTCTGTCGCTCGTCGGCATCGGTGCCATGCTGCGGAGCGAAGACGGCTACGCCAAGATCGAGAGCCTCGTGCCGGGCGGCCCGGCACAGACGAGTGGGAAGGTCAAAGTGGGCGATCGCATTACCGCCGTGGCGCAGGGGGCGAAGGATTTCAACGACGTGCGCGATATGCGGCTCGATAAAGTCGTCGAACAAATCCGCGGCAAGAAGGGCACGAAAGTTCGCCTCCTCGTTATCCCGGCGAGCGCGGCCGATCCATCGCAGCGCAAGACGATCGAACTGGTGCGCGACGAGATTAAATTGAAGGACCAGGAAGCCCGCGCCGATATCATCATCAAGAAGGACCGCAACGGCGATCCGGTGAAGCTCGGCTGGCTTACGCTTCCGTCTTTTTATGCCGACATGGAGGGCCACAAAAAGAGCACGACCCGCGATGTCCTCGCGCTCCTCAAGCGGTTGAAGAAGGAAAAAATCGGCGGGCTCGTGATCGACCTGCGCCGAAACGGCGGCGGCTCTTTGGAGGAAGCGATCTCGTTAACCGGCCTCTTCTTCAAGTCCGGTCCAGTCGTGCAGACGAAAGGCTCAAACGATCGCGTGGTCATCTCGACCGATCCCGATTCGGACATCGCCTACGATGGTCCGCTCGTCGTCCTAACGAGCCGGCAAAGCGCGTCGGCCAGTGAGATTTTCGCAGCGGCGTTGCAGGATTACGGGCGCGCCGTCATCGTCGGCGACAAGAGCACTTTCGGTAAAGGCACGGTGCAGACCATTCTCGAGATCGGGCGTTTCACCTCGCTTCTCGGGAGCCGTTCGCAGGAAGATGGGGCGCTCAAACTCACCATCCAGAAGTTCTACCGCGTCGCGGGCGGCTCGACTCAGCTTCACGGCGTCGCCTCCGATATCGTGTTGCCGACGTTGACCGATCTGCCGGAGTTCGGCGAAGGCGCACTCAAAAACGCACTGCCCTACGACGAGGTGCCGGTCGCGAAGTTCACGAAATGGTCGGACGCCCACCAGCTTTTCATCGACGAGTTGAAAGCTCGCTCGGCGGTGCGGGTCGCGGCCGACCCGGAATTCCACTACGTCATGGAAGACCTGGAGCGGCTGCGCAAAAAGCTCGATGACAACCGCATGACCCTAAACGAAGACGTGCGCCGGAAAGAGCTCACTGAGGAAAAGGTGCGTAAAGAAACGCGCACGAAAGAACGGCTCGCGCGCAATACCCAAGAGCCGAGCATCTATCGGCTCACGCTCGAGACGGTCGATGATCCAAAACTGCAGCTCATCATGTATCCGGGGAAGATCGCCGAAGCGAAAAGCCAGGGCGACGTTCCCAAAGTCGCGCCGGAAGCGGCGCCTGATTCCGGATCAGATGACGGCAGCGACGATTCCGCTCCGGATACTTCCGACGATAGCAAGCCGGCTGCAGTCGATCCCGAACGCGATGAGACCCTCAACATCTTGAGCGATCTCGTGCAACTGACGCAGGGGCCAAAGACGGCGAGCACGTCGCATTAAGCCACAGCGCGCCTCCCCCGATTAGACACAGGCGTCGTTTGTCCAGCTGCGCTGCGAACGCGCGCCAAGACTTCCAGGTTCCGCGAAAGCTTCCTCAACGCCCCAGGTGGCAGCTTCCGGAAAGCAGAGACAGGGAGCTGTCGGGAGGCCGTAATCTTGCTAACCGCAAATTACTCCAATGACACCGAAAGAGGAGAGTTACGACTGCGAATGCTTAAGGGTATCTCTAGAAAAAAACTCAGCGCTCCGAACGGGTAGGGCGCAGTGGGAAACGAAGATTGGCGGCGGGGCAGGGTGTGTCATACACCTCTACCCAAAGGGAAGTTATGAAATGAAGGCCCTGTAGCGTGTGCTGTCCTCAGCGCATCGTCTCCGAATCCCTCAACATCCTGAGCGATCTCGTGCCAGCCTGCGGGCGGATCGAGCAGACCTATTTAAGATACTGGTTCAGATAACCAATTACCCTATCCTTCACCAGATAGCCGCTCCGCGGAGGTTGCGTATCGAGGATAAGATCGTTCCAATTCTGCCAGTGGAGAATTTTTGTTATTGACAGCGTGTTTCCTGCGCAACTAGGCTCGAAGAAACTACAACGGTTGACGCAGATCACTGGGCAGGCTCGTGAGTCTGCGGCTATTCGTCGAGTGTTAACACAAGAGAGGAAATCCCTATGAATACTTCGCGTCGATTCAAAACAACGTTTAGTGACGTTAGCAACATTCGGCTAGCATTTCTTATGCTTGCCTTTGTGTGCCTCGCGCTGCCACCGCTCGCGCAAGCGGTGGATCCGCCGCCTGATGGCGGGTATCCAAATGGGAATACGGCCGAAGGTGAGGATGCGCTCTTTAGTCTGCTGCCGGGCAGTTTGGGTTCAAACACGGCGGCGGGCTTTCAAGCGCTTTACAGCAATACAACTGGTTACCACAATACGGGTGTAGGTGACGAGGTGTTGCACGCCAACACCAGCGGTTTTGCGAATACTGGCATTGGAGTCGGGGCGCTGCACGAGAACACCCGTAGGTAGCAGAAATACGGCGGTCGGTGACTCTTCGCTCGTCAACAATACCGGAGGCGGCAACACCGCGATTGGTGAGGAAACGCTCGAACAAAACACGACTGGCTTCGGCAACACGGCTAACGGCGTAGGGGCCATGACGTTTAACATAACTGGGAGCTACAACACCGCGGTTGGCAACGTCGCTCTAGCTTTCAACTCAAGCGGGAGCGAAAACACCGCGGTTGGCGATGGCGCCCTGAACCAAAACACGAGCGGCAGCGGCAACATCGCTCTGGGCAAAGTGGCGGGAGCGAAACTCACGACTGGGAGCAACAACATCGATATCGGCAATCAAGGCAGGGCGGGCGAGTCGAGAACCATCCGGATCGGCGCACGATTGGTGCAGAGCAACACCTACATCGCTGGAGTCAGCGGTGTGACCGTGGCCGGCGGGGTTGGTGTGGTTGTGGATCAGAGCGGTCATCTTGGGACCGTGACTTCCTCGGCTCGCTACAAGGAAGCGATCAAGCCGATGAAGGAGGCGAGTGAAGCAATCCTATCGCTTCAGCCTGTAACTTTCCGTTATAAACAGGAGTTAGATCCGGCCGGCATCCCACAGTTTGGCCTGGTGGCTGAGCAAGTGGCCAAGGTTAACCCGGACTTGGTGGCGCGCGACGAGAAAGGCAAGCCTTACACGGTGCGCTACGAAGCAGTCAACGCAATGTTGCTCAATGAGTTTCTCAAGGAACACCGCAATGTAAAGCAGCTCGAATCGACTGTCTCAGAGCTAAAATCCGCGCTCGAAAAGCAGGCGGCGCAGTTGCAACAAATGAGCGACCGCTTCGAATCGACTCCGCCCGCGCCGCGGCCGGTCGCGGATAACTGAGCGTTCGGCCCGGACCTGGCGAGCATCGGATTTCGTCATTCGGGCCAACGTCAGAGCGGCGCCTGCAGCGTGTCGTGCGCTTCCAATCCGCGGAAGAGATGGGGCCAGGCGGTTCTAGCGTGCGCTGTCTTCAGCGCATCCTCTGCTCGGCCCTGCCAGACCATTAGAGCAATCCGCTGAGGACAGCGGACGCTACAACCCGCAGGGGCTCACCGGGAGCGCACGGACATTCCGGAGAGCAACAGGGAGTTTCACCGAGGGCAAAAGTGAATCCTGAGTGGGGTGCACCGACTAGTTTCCGCGACCCCCACCCGAGCGTTCTCACTCAACCCTTCATGAGACACTCTAGAGGCTTCCGCCCCGGGCTGCGCATACGTTAGGCGTTAGGCAAGAAAGATTCAATGGCCGCCCGGCCGCCCTGCATTGCAATCATATAGACGCGATCTTTCTCCGCCCAGGTCGCTGTCATCCATCCGTTTTCGTTGGCGAAGATGGGCTTTTCGCCCGGCTTCATTTTTGGCATGGCTGCGCGATTCACCGTAAAGAGATGTGCGAGGCGATTCTCCTCTCGCTGGAAACAAATCAGCGTCACGTCGTAGCCGCGGAACGAGAGCACGCGACAACCGACCGGCTCGAGCGCTGCCAATCGCGCCGGCACTTCCATCGGCAACGCTCCCTTTTTCGCAAGCCATGTTTTGATCTCGCCCAGATCCTTGCTCTTCATCTCCAGCGAAGGCGTCAGCTGAATGAAGCTGGCCATCTCGCGCGCGTAGTCCGACGGCAGGCTGGCGAGGGACTTCGGAGTGCGCCAGAGACTAACGACCTGCGCGAGGAGCAAAAGAAGCGCGGCCAGCGCGGCCAAGCCGAAGCCCCATCGTCTTTTCCCGGAACGCGCCGGCCCGGCGCCTTGCGCGAGGATGCGGGTTTTGAGACCGAAGGGCGCCGGGGTCGATTCGAGATGGGCCGCCATCGCCCGATCGAACGCCTGCTCCTCGGCAAACCAGCGGGCCAGCTCGGGATTCCCGGCCACGGCCTGCAGCGCCGCGGCAAATTCCGGATCGTTCTTCTCCTCGCCCGGCCGATAGGCCTGCAGGATCAAGCGCGCCTCCTCCTCATCCATTGGCTTGATCCTTCTCTTCGCTTTTCGTTAGGCCGGTGTCATCCACGAGCGCGCGACGGAGCTGCGCTTTGCCCCGCGAGATGCGCGACATGACCGTGCCGATGGGAATATCGAGGGTCTCGGCGATCTCTTTGTAGGAGTGCTGTTGCAGATAAAAAAGCGTGAGCGGCGCGCGATAAATTTCCTCCAGCGCGAGCAGCGCCCGCTGCACGATGTCGCCATCCAGCTGATTTACGACCGACGCCGGCACGACCTGCGCCGCGATCGCTTCGGGATTGTTTTCGGAATCGACGAAGCGGTCCTGCTGGCGTTTGCGCCCGAGAAATTCCCGATAGAGCGTAGTGAAGAGCCAGGTCTTCACCTTCGACGTGTCGCGCAACTGATGACCCTTCGAGGCCCAGAGGAAAAAGGTCTGCTGGGTGAGATCGGCGGCATCGGATTCCCTGCGGCTGAGCGACAGCCCGAAGCGATAAAGTGGCATGTAATAATCCTCGACCAGTTTTTCGAAGTCGAGAGTCGCCACGCCGCGACCTTAATGAAAGCTGGCTGGGCCGCCAAGGAAATCGACGGAGAGACGATCTCGTCTTCGAGGTGCGAGGCGAACGGCCGTGGGTTATTCCGCTTCTTCCTCGACCGCTTCCGCTTCCTCTTAATCTCAATCTTTCTTCGATGGCTGGAAGCAGAGGAAGGGGAAGAGTTTAGTTCACCCACCTATCGCCCGGCCTGGAGAGCGCGGGCAGTTCGCCTGTCGAATAATCGGTCTTTCCGACCGCGCCCCACATCCGCGTGCCGGTGGCGTCACGCCAGAGCTTGCTCATGCTCTCGCCGGTGTGGCAGCCCCAGCTTTTCACATAAGCGCCGCGCGCAAAGGCATGCCGGTCGATTTTCTTCAGCTCCGATTCGTGCAGCCACGATTTCGACGCGCTATCGACCACGTTGCTGTAGTCAAAGAGAAAACAGGCTCGGTTCGAGTGACCAAAATATTCGAACCCGGCAATCTTTACCTGATCTCGCGGTTGCCCCGCGTTGAGGTAATTGATCACCTCGGCGCCGCGCGCGAAGTAAACCAGGTTGAGGTGAAACTTGTCCCGGACGCTGTTGATGTTCGCGATAAGGTCCTGGTGTTCCTGCTGCCCGCGATCGACATAGCCAGGCTTGTAAACGAGCCAGGTAATCATTATGTCGGGGCCGTGCTCGGTCCGCAATTGCTCCGTCCGCACCCGCGCGGAGTGGACGAAATTAGCCCACCAATGATCGTGCGGCTGCGCCTTGTATTGCTCCCATTGATGGAGCGAGGGCCCGCCGACGAGGATGATGTATTCACCTTGCTGCTGCGCCTGGGCCGCGGCCGTGGCCAAAAAGGTGAGCAGAAAGAGAAGGGCGAGACGCGGTTTCATAATGGGCGAGGGAGCAGAATCTATGCGTAGAACGGAAGAGTGTGCAACATCGCTCGCACGCAGAGGGACGCTCGCGGACATCTTCTCCGGGTAGCGCACGCGTCTCGCGTGCTGGTCGCGGTGTTCCACCGCGGCGAACTTTTTTACAACGTCCGATTCTCGTCACGTTTACGCCGTAAGGAATGTTCGCGACGGTGAAACACCGTTGCCAGCACACGAGCCGTATGCGCTACCCGGAGCCAGAATCCTCCTGCCGCAGCGCGCTCACCAGGCTCACGAAGATGAGGAGCACGCCAAAGGTGCAAACAATCGCAGCGCCCGAGGGCAGATCCCAGCGAAAGGAAAAGAACAAACCCGCCACGCCGCCGACAAGCGCGATCGCCCAGCCGATGAGGAGGCGCTTGCCTAACGACGAGGCGAGATTGATCCCGCAGACCGCCGGCACGATGAGATAGGTAAAAACAAGAAGCACGCCCGCGATGCGGACGAAGCTCGTTACCACCAGACCGAAGAGGGCATAGAAAAGAAAATCCCACCAGCGCACGCGCAACCCGCGCTCGTAGGCCGCCTCGCGCTCGAAAGACACGAGCAGAATCGAGCGGCGCAGCGCGAAGTGCACGACGCCTACGAGCGCGAAGAGCCCAGAACATTTCCAAACATCAAGCGGGCTCACGAGCAGGATGTTCCCGATGAGCATGTTCTTGATTTCCTCGTCCCCTTCCGCGGCCCGGCTGAGGAGGAGAACGGCGGCCGCGGCGGCGACCACATAGCCGATGCCGATGACCGCCTCCTGCGGAATCTGGCTCGAGCGTTTCCCGGTCACGGAAAAAACAGCGGCGCCGACGAGGGTAAAACCAAGCGCGATAAAAAAGGCGGGCCATCCTTCCAGATTCAAGTGCAGCAGCACCGCGACACAAATGCCTAACGACGCCATTTGCGCCATCGCGATATCGATAAAGATGATCCCGCGCCTGACGACGTGAAGCCCGAGATAAACCAGCAGCCAGGGCAACAGAACACAGGCCACGATGGGCCAGAACATCACATCCCACATAGGTTAAAGGGAACGTGAATGATGATTCGTGAATGGTGCTTCATGGCGATCGGCCTTTCACCATTCACTTCAGCGCCGCGGCGAGATTGTTGACCAGCGCGTCGATCAGCTTCACGTACGTCTCGGTGTTCGGCAGCGCACCCGGGAATTGCGCGAAATCCACCACCTTCGCGCCGGTCGATTGCGCGACCTTCTCGGCGATTTTCCGGTTGTGATACGGCTCGACGAAGATCGCCTTGATCTTCTGCGCCTTCATTTGCGCGATCACCTTCGCGAGGTGCGAGGGCGAGGGCGGGATGCCCGGCTTCGGTTCGAGAAAGACGTTGATGACGAAACCAAAACGATGCGCGAAGTACGGCCATGAATCGTGATAGGCGACGAGGCTTTGACCTTTGAACGGAAGCAGTTTTGCTCCCCAGTCCTGCAGCCTGGCGTTGATCGTGGCCTCGAACTGCTTCTCGTTAGTCTGATATTCGGTGGCGTGCGCGGCATCGATCGCAGACAAGGCGCTGGCGATATGCTGCGCGACAGTTTTCGCGATTATCGGGTCAACCATGAAATGCGGATTCCCCATCGCATGCACGTCGCCGGCCGCGCGCGTCAGCTCCGCCGGCACTTCCATCAAGCGGATGCCTTGCGACGCCTGCACGCGCCCCGGCTGGCCGACTTGGATCTTGGAATTGCGCGCGTTTTGCAGGAGCGGCGGCAGCCAGCCGATCTCGAGCTCCGCGCCGCCATCGATGAGCATGTCCGCCTCGCGCAATTTCACGACGAAGCTCGGCCGCGCATCGACGAAGTGCGGATCTTCGGTTGGTTTCGCCAGGACGGTGACGTCGACGTTCGCGCCGCCGACCTCGCGTGCGAGCGCCGCGAAATCGGGCAAAGTCGCGACGACGTTGATCTTGGCCTGAGCGGTTAGCGTCGTCGTTAGGTAAACGCAGAGCGCGATTGCCGGTTTAGTGAGGCAGCTTGGTTTCATAGTTTTCGTTAGGCTAAAAGCGGGGCGCGCACAAAATTGTCATCCCGAGCGAAGTGAGGGACCTCGCGGGCCTTGTCCGAGGTGACGGTAAAAGGCGGCCCGAGAGGGGCTTCGCCGCGCTTTGCGGCTCAGGATGACAGAAAAGGAAGCGCATCAAAATTTGTGGGCACCGTGCGCGCCGAGGATGAATTCGAACTGAAAAAAAATGGAATCGGCCTGCCGCGCCGCGAAGAAATCATCCTCCTCAAGGTAGTCGTGGTTGTATTGCAGCCGCAGTTTCGAAAACTCGGTAGGATACCAGGTGAGATCGGCGGACAGGCGCTCGCGACTTTGCCGCTCAAAATCATCGGTGAAGGCCGAGCCTTGCATGTGCAGGTAGTCGCCGCGCAGACCAGCGGTCCAACCCTTTTTGAATCCCCAGACGATCTGCGAATACATTCCCCAATCGTGAAACGTCTCCGCGACCGGGAACGACTGATCGATCCCGCGACCCGCTTCGAAGCGGCGATACATCCCTTCCGTCTGCCACTTCACGAATGGAAAGCCGCCTTCCGCGCGCGGCGATTTCCATTTGTAGAGAAAATCGGCGCCGTAGATTTGAGTACGGGCATCCGCGCCCGTTTCGTTCGAACCAAATGCGCCGGAGATCCCGCCGAGCACAGTCTGGCTTGGGCTGAGATCGAAGGAATTTTCCCAGCGTGGAACGTAAACGAAATCCTGCAGGCCGCGCGCTTCGCGGTCGGTCGTTAGGCGGCCGAAGAAGGTGCCATCTACGCCGGGGTTGCGGAAGGAGAAGCCGGTGTTGCCGCGCCCGTTTTGGACTCCCAAAATAAACTGCGAGTACCAGGAGACCGGCACCGTCCACGCGATCTGCGCGCCGGCGCCGCGCAATCCGTCGGAGCCGAGAAAGAGCCCATTAACGAGCGGATCGTCCGCAAAATCCCAAGTGTGCGGATGCGTCGGATTGATCCGGCCGAAGGCGGAGAAAAACTGACCGGCTTTCACCTGCAATCCCCAAGGCAGATCGGTCGTTTGCAGGAACGCTTCTTCGACCTCGATCTCGGTTTGGTTGTCGTTGTTGAGCTTGAGCACGATGTTGGCGAAGCCTTCAAAATAAGGATCGACCGCGCCATCGAGGGCGAGCTCGAGGTTGCGCGCGTTGAAACCGCGTTGCAGCGGATCGTGGTCGCCCACTTCGAGTTTATCGAGATTGCGATCGCTCGAATAAGCGAGCGCGAATTGGCCGTCGAACGAGATGTTCATGTAGGTGCGGCCGCCGCCGGCGATAGTCATCGGCGCGGTCAGCGAAGCGCCCGCGCCGCTCGAAGAAATCGTCTCGGTGGAAGTTGTGACCGCTGCGTCGGTCGTCGGGAATTGTGAGTTCACCGCCGCGGCGGCTGGTCCAGGCGCAGCCGGGGGTGGCGGCGCGGCGGACGTCACGACCGAGTCATCCGTCGTTGGAAAAGCAGGCGGTGCGCTCGCGGAAGGCGAAGGCACCGCGGCGATGTTGTTGTTCGCCGGTAACGTACTCGGCTCGATGTTTATTTTTGCGAGCGTGTCCTGCTGCTCTTTCACCTGCTGCTGCAAGTTTTTCACCGTCTCAGTGAGCGCCTGCACTTGCTGACGCAAGAGTTCGACGTCGTTAGGCGAGGGAGCCGGCGACGGCTCTTGCGCGAGTAAAGCCGTCTGCGCGCAGACGCACGCCACGACTGATAAAATCTTCTTCACCTGATTTCCTCCCGATTGCTCCGGCCCTCTGCCGGATGCTCAAAACACACGAACGGATACGTTCGGGCGCGAATTGGATTCAGCGGAGCGAGGAACGCGCGGGCGCCGCTGCCGCGCGTGAGGCGCGGCCCATCCAATCGTTAGGCGAAGAGGGGAGGCGCGTGTTCGAAGATAGCTGCGCGGAGAAATGACGCGGCGACCCAGGTCGGGCTAAGCACGTGGATTTTCTCGAACTGCACCGCAGGCTGCGGGGCGAGGAGGACGATGGGCGCGGCGCTCTGTTCGTACTTGCCCGTCGCGATAAGCGTGACGGCACACTCATGGTTAGGCAAACTGGCGTCGGCATGAAAGCGCTCGTGCAGTTTGGGCGCGGCCACGAAACTGAGAGCGAGGAGAAAAGCGCAAAGCAAGCCGCTCGCGACAAAGACGCGGATCGTGCGGCAGGCTTCCATAACAAGTCGGAGCTTGTTCCGCGGCGGCCTTTCGCGCAAGCCGTAAATCAGCGGCGCTCGCCCACGGAATTGTAATCTTCCCAGGAACGCCAGGCACGTTCCCAGTTTTGCTTCACGGCGTACGCCTGAGCTTGCACAGATTCAGCCAAACCGAAGGTCTAGCTCCCGGAGGTACGTGGTTCCACACGTCCAGTTTCCGGGTCAAGATCGCATTCTGGCCGTGCGGCAGCACGTCCCTCCGGGAGCACGAAAGTCTCACCGATTTCACGCAGCGCGATTCGCTCCGATTCATTTTGCAATGCGCCGGTGAAGCGCTCGATTGGTTCACGGAATGGTTCGAAGCTCAATTTAAAAGTCTGGTGATGCACCGGCATGATGTGGCGCGCTCCGGCGGCATCGGCCATGGCGATCGCCTGCTCGGGCGTGCAATGGGAATGGATCCAAGGCTGATAAGCGCCGATCCCGATGATCGCGAGATCGAACGGCCGCCCATCGCGGAGCGTTTCGAAGTCATTCGTTAGGGCAGTATCGCCGGCGAAAACGATGCGCCGTCCTTCACGCTCGATGACATAGCCGTTGTAGCCGCGATAGTTGTCGTAGCGGAGGCGCGCGCCCCAATGACGCACGCGAAATGCCCTAACCACTAAATCTCCGCGCGGCGCTTCGACCGTGCGCTTTTCGCCCCAGGCCATTTCGGTCACGTCGCGCATTCGCATCCAGCGCAGCAGATCGCTCGTGCGCGACGCCGTCATGACCTGCGTACGCCTGCCAAAGCGGTGCAGGGTGCGGGTGTCGAGGTGATCGAAGTGCGCATGCGAGAGCAGAATCAGATCAATCGGAGGCAGCTCGCGGACAGTCAGCGCGGGTTTCGTTAGGCGCTTTGGCCCGATGGTAGAAAACGGGAGGCGAATTCCGATCCGCGGGAAGAGCACCGGATCGGTCAGGATGGTGACGCCGTAGAAATTGAGCAGAACGGTGGAATGACCGAGCCACGCCGCGATCAAGCGGTCGTTAGGCCACTCGTTAGGCCGGGGCCGGGCGGCCGCCGGCGCGATCGGCCGGCGCAATTCGAAAAACCATTCGTGCCAGAGATGGGCGAGCCAGCCCCGGTGCGAGCTGCTTTGCTTTCCCTGCCGCATCATTCTGTCTAGTTTGCCCTCGAAGATGAGCAAGCTGGATGAGATCCTCGCGGTGAAGCGAGAGGAAGTCGCGCGGCTCAGGCCGCGTCGCGTCGAGTTGCGCAAACTCGCGCTCGCGCGCAACGATTTCCGCAGCTTCCGCCGGGCATTGCAGCGCGACGACGGGCGGCTAGCGCTCATCGCCGAGGTAAAAAAAGCTTCGCCTTCCGCCGGCCTTCTCGCGCCTTCCTTCGATCCCGTCGAGATCGCGCGGAACTACGCCCGCGCGGGAGCGGAAGCGATCTCCGTCTTGACCGACGCGACTTTTTTTCAAGGTCACCTCGATCATCTCCGCGCCGTTCGAGAGGCGGTTGTCATCCCAATCTTGCGCAAAGATTTCGTCGTCGATGAACTGCAGATTCTCGAAGCCGCCGCCGCCGGAGCCGACGCGATCCTCCTGATCGTTGCCGCCCTCCAGCAGGAGCGGCTTATTGCGCTTCTGGCCAGCGCAGCAACCTACCAGCTCGATGCGCTGGTCGAGGTGCACACGCTCCCGGAGTTGAAGCGCGCGCTCGAAACCGACGCGCAAATCATTGGCATCAACAACCGCAACCTCGCGACGTTCCAGGTCGATCTCGGCGTCACGGAAAAATTGAGCGAAGAAGTGCCGCGAGAAATCGTGCTCGTGAGCGAAAGCGGCATCCGCACAGCCACGGACCTCGAACGAATCAAAGCCACCGGCGTCAACGCGGTGTTGATCGGGGAAGCGTTGATGCGCGCGCAGAACGGCGCCAACGGACCACTCCTCGCGGAGCCGCGGTGAGAGTTACTTCACCACGCCGATCTCGGCACGGCGATTTTTCGCCCAGGCTTCTTCGTTGGAGGCGGGGTCGGCGGGCATCTCGGCGCCGAAGCTGACCGTCTGGATGTTTTGCGCGCTGGCGCCGCCGGCGATCAAAGCTTCGCGGACGGATTGGGCGCGGCGTTCGCCCAGGCCGCGGTTGTATTCCGCGGTGCCGCGTTCGTCCGTAAAACCAGCGAGGATGATCTGGCTGGAGCCCTGCTGCAGAAAGCTCGCGACCTGCTGGATTTTTCCGTTCTCGGCGCTGCGGATGGTCTGGCTGTCGAAATCGAAATAAATCGGCTGAAACTGCTGGCGATCGACATTGCTGCTGAGGAAGGATGTCCCTTCCTGCCGCTCGGGCAGCGGCGTTCCGTTGACGTAATCACCCGTGGCGCCCTCGGTCTGGCCGCCCTTGTTTTTCGTGCAACCGGGCAGGAGCGCGAGCAGGAGAAGAAGCGGACTGAACAGCCTAACGAGTGCAAGTGGACGGCGGAATTTTGGATTCATAAGCGGGCTCTGCGAGCATAGCGGTAGCGGTTTTGCATGCAAGCTGCGCCGCCGCGCGACCAGCTCGTTAGGCCGCAGTTACCCGCTACAGCGGAAGCTCGAAACTCGATCCACCTGAGGCGGATCCGATTTCTACGACGAGGCCGCGGCTATCGACACGGGTCGGAGATGCGCGCTACAGCGCCGCCTTGCCGCTGCCGAAGCCGTGCAGGAGGCGGTGAAAAAATCCCCCCTCGGCGTCGTCGTCGTCAACGATTTTGCCGGCGCGGGCCACGAGCACCGGGCAGTCGGCGCGGTTCAGGATGCCGCGTGTGAGATCGCCCATGATGTAGTGGCGAAAGGTGCCTTTGGCCTGCGAGGTGCCGGTCACGATGAGATCGTGTTCGCCATCGCGCACTTCGGCAAAGATCTGGTCGAGCGCGAGGCCATGGCGGACGCGCACCTCGACCACGATCCCGAGTTTTTCGAGGCTTTCTTTTTGCCCGCGCAGGCCGAGACCGAGCTCGGAATTGGAAGCGAGCAAACGGTCGACGTCCTCTTCCAGCCTAACGAGATCGGCATAGATCGCGGGCGGTTCCGCCATGACGTGCAAGAGCGTGACGGACCCGCCGACGCAGACTGCGATCTCACCCGCGAGCTGGACCGCGTCGTCGATGTAACGTTTCCCGCCGGTGCAAACCAGAATGCGCTGGACGCGATCACAAGCTCCGATCGCGACCAGCACCGGCGGCGGCACCGCCTTGATGACTTCGTAGGTTTTTTCCGGGCGCCAATACAACCCGCCGCTCCCTTTGCGCCGCGCGCCGATGATGGCGAGGTCGTATTCATTCGCGGAAGTCTCGGCCAGAATCTGGCGGATCGGCTCGCCCGAGCGGATCACAATCGTGGGCGAGAGACCTTGTTTCTGGAGCATCTCCGCTTCGCCTTCGAGCGCGCCGCGCAGGGCTTCTTCGTCGTCGGCTTTCTCGGCGATGCCGAGGAGGGTGGTGGGAGATTGACAGGGCGCGGCGAGGATTCCGCCGAGTCGTGTCGGATTATCCGCGGGATCGGTTCCGTCGCTGCAAATGAGGATGCGCATAGGGCAACTAGGCTTTATGTCCGCTCAACAAAGTGTAGAGGACGATGGCCGCGCCGATCAATGGCAGGGGCACAAAAGCGAGCCGGATTTTCGGACCGGCAAAATATTGGGTCGAGATGGCGCCGATCTGCGCGCCGATCGCGGCGCCGGTTTGCATGACGAGCGCAATGAGGATGTCGACGTTGCCTTTGATGGCGTGGGAAAATGTGCCGTAGCTGGCGGAGATAATGATCTCGAAAAGGTCTGTCCCGACCGCAAGATGAGT
Organism: Chthoniobacterales bacterium; assembly: GCA_013815325.1. Lineage (GTDB taxonomy): Bacteria > Verrucomicrobiota > Verrucomicrobiia > Chthoniobacterales > UBA10450 > Palsa-1392. The sequence goes on along the minus strand of JACDGM010000058.1, from coordinate 7,094 downwards.
GGGAACGCCGAGCACGTAAACCATCAGCGGCATGCGGATGTAGCCGGCGCCGCCGCCGAGGAAGCCGCTGAGGATTCCGCCGAAAAAGGAAACGATCAGAATGGTCCAGAGCGAAATGGATTTGATCCCCGAGACCGGCAGCGAAACCATCGGCCAAAGCTGCAGACGATGGATCTTGCTGGTGATGTGCTGGAAGGCAGTTTCGTCGCTCTTTTTCGATTTTGTTTTCTGGTCTTTTGTTTTTCGGCCGCCCTTTCGTTGCGCGCGCAGGGTGAGGAAACTTTCCCAGATCATGAAAACGGCAACGCTGGAATAAATCGCAATCGAGATCACGCTAACGACGAAATTGATATTGCCGGCGCGCTTCAAAGCCTGGATCGATTGCGCGCCGATCTCCGCCCCGCCGATGGTGCCGAGGGCCATGATCAATCCGAGACGGAGATCGACATTGCCGAGGGCGCGATGGCGTTTCGCCGCCACCACCGAAGTACCGACAATGTGCGCCAGATCGGTGCCGACAGCGAAATTCCACGGCAGCCCCAAAACGCGCAACATCGGCCCGGCGATGAAGCTCCCACCAACGCCGAAAAATCCTCCCATTAATCCAATCAAGAACCCGAGGACGGCCAGGTAGATGGGATTGATCTCAACTCCGGAGATCGGAAAAAACATCGCGATCATTCGGAACGGCCGCGCAGAAGGCGAAGAATCCAGGTGGTGACAAATTCGAGCACGATCGACTGCCCGAGGATCAAGGCGACGGCGAGCAACGCATAGAGACGGATGTGGTTTTTCGCGATCCCGGAGAGCGACGGTCCGAGGAGATGGAGGACGAGCAGGAAATAGCCGGCAATGAGCATCCCGTAGAGGAGCAGCTCGATGGCAAATGAGCGCAGCGCTCGGCGGGCTTCGGCTTTCATGAAATGAGGACGCGCGCTCCTGGAGACAAATCGGTCGCGGGTTATGTGGCGGTTGCGGGGAGAGGCGTCAACCGAAAATCCCTTTGCAGGTGGAACGATTCTTCCTACGTTCGTTCACTCGGATACCCGGGGTGATTTATGGCTGATGTCGCGAACAAGTATGAGGAGAACGTAGAGGGAAAATTCTACGTCGACGATCAGTGCATCGACTGCGATCTCTGCCGCGAAACCGCACCCGCCAACTTCAAGCGGAACGACGATGGCGGCCATTCGTTTGTCTATAAACAGGCCGAGTCGCCCGAGGAAGATGCCCTCTGCAAAGAGGCGATGGAAGGCTGCCCGGTCGAAGCGATCGGGAGCGATGGGGGGTAGGCGACGCCAGTCCCGCGGCCGGAAAGCAGACTTTGACCTGCACTTACACTTACACTTTGGCCCGCACCGGTTCTTAAGAAAGAATCGTTAAATGAAAGTGTAAGTGCAGGTGCAATGGCGCTCAGACGAACGATTCCCGTCGCCCTAACGATCGCCGGCTCCGATTGCAGCGCCGGCGCGGGCTTGCAGGCTGATCTCAAAACCTTCAGCGCGCTCGGCGTCTACGGTTTGACCGCTGTGACCTGCGTGATCGCGGAAGTGCCGGGGAAAGTTTCCCGCATCCAGGCGGTCGACGCGGAAAACCTACGCGAACAGATCGGGCTGTTGCTGGCCAATTTTCCGATCGCTGCGGTGAAGACGGGGCTCCTCTTTTCCCCCGAGGTTGTTGGGGTCGTCGCGAATATTTTTGCGCAACCCGCCGCGCAAAAAATTCCCTTGGTGATCGATCCGGTAATGGTGGCGACGAGTGGTGATTCGCTCCTCCAACCGGCTGCGGTGGACATTTATCGGGCGCGGCTATTCCCACTGGCCACCCTCGTTACCCCAAACATGGCGGAAGCCGCGGTGCTGAGTGGCCTACCCGTGCGCAATCTCGAGGAAATGCGCACGGCGGGAGAGCAATTGCAGGCAACATTCGGGAAGCCGTTTCTTGTGAAGGGCGGCCACCTTACGGGCGGGCGCGCGACCGATCTGTTAGTCGATGGCGCGAGTGTCGAGGAATTTTCTGCGCCGTTCATCGACGAGGTTTCGACGCATGGAACGGGATGCATCTACTCCGCCGCGATCGCGGCCGGGCTGGCCCAGGGGATGGCGCTTAGGCCGGCGATCACGCGCGCAAAGGAATTCGTTAGGCGCGCGATCAGCGGACATTTGACCTGGACGAATTCGTTAGGCGAAATTCACGCTCTCAATCACGGATTGTAGGGGCGGTCGCCCAACGCGCTCTTTTTTACCCACGCCTCTTCCTGCAATGCGGCGAGGGCGGCCGCGGTTTCCGCCAATTTTTTGCTGCGGCCGCTCCCTTCCCCAAGCACCTCGCCTTCCCAAAGCACGCGCACGGCAAACGTCTTCTCGTGTTCACGCCCTTCCTGCGAGATCAGCTCGTAAGTCGGGCTGCGCGGCGAGATCGATTGCAGCCGCTCCTGGAGCTGTCCTTTCGGATTGATCTCGAGCGACTCTTCTTCCAGCCGCTCCAGTTCGTCGTGCATTTCCCTAAGGATGAAGCGGCGCGCGGTTTCCAGATCACTATCGAGAAAAACTGCGCCGAGCAGCGCCTCGAACGCATCCGCCAGCGTCGAAGGACGCTCGCGTCCGCCGCTCGCCTCTTCTCCGCGCCCGAGAATAAGGTGCCGCCCCAGATCGAGTTTGACGGCGTGCGCCCGAAGCGAATCGCGCGAAACCAGCCGCGCCCGGCGCGTCGTTAGGCGTCCTTCGCCCGCCTCGGTGAAGAGCGCGAAAAGATGTTCGGTGATGACGAGCTGGAGGACGGCGTCGCCGAGAAACTCGAGCCGCTGATTATCGAAATAAGCGCGCTGCTTTTCGTGCTGGACGCTCGGATGAGTCAGCGCTTCGGCGAGCAACTGCGGGCTGCGAAAGGAATGCTCGATGCGCTCTTCGAGAGGATGCAAGGCCGGCACTCGTTAGGGCGCGCGGCCCGGTTGTCTGGCGTAAACGCCGATCGAAGTGATCACATCCACCGCCCGCTGGGTGACGGCGTCGTGCAAGGCCGGCTGGTCGTCGCGCGCGCGCCGTTGCTGCCGATCCTGGAGAGCTTCGATCTCGGGGTTGGTTCCGGCGAGCAAGGCGGCTTCGTTCAAGTGCGGCCGGTCCTCTTCGAAAACAAAGGCGGCCATCCCTTTCGTTAGGCTCTGCGCAAAAATCTCGCGCTTCACGCCCGCTGGCATCGTCACCGGCAGGTCCGGCTGCACGCCCTTCGGGAACCCGGCGCTCTGCTTTGGCAAGACCGCTTCCGCCACCGCCACGCGCAAAACCATTCCGTCGGTCAGGGGCAGCTCCGAGTATTTGACGGCAGCGCCGGCCGTCGTCTGGCCAATCAAGATCGCCCGGTCGCGCGCGCGCAAGACGCTCGCGAGCACTTCGGGCGCTCCCACTGTTTCCCCATCGATCAACACGCTGAGAAAGCCACTGTAAAGTGGGCTGCCCCCAGAAGTGAAAGTGCGATCCTGCCCCTCGGCCGGACCGCGCAAAGCGAAGATCTCTCCGCCTCCGGGCACAAAACGTTGCGCGAATTCGGCCGCCATCGCGAAGTCGCCGGGCGCAGCGCTGGCGCGCAAATCGAGAATGACGGCGTCAACTTTCTTCGTGGCGAAACTTTTCAGCGCGTCGTCCAGTTCCGCGAGATCACTTTTGCGCAAAGCGGCCGGCCGCAGGTAACCAATCTGGTCTGCGATGATCTCATGATAAAAAGGGGCCGGCGTGGCCGTGGCCTTTGCCGTCGCCGGCGCCAGACTCACGCCCTGCTCGAGCCGCTCGAGCAGGCCGGCGAGGGTGGCGCGGTCGATTTCCGGGTCAGCGAGCGCAGCCGGCAGGACGTAACTTTTCTTAATAAAGTCGAGTGCTTTCTGGACCTCGGAAGAGCCGAGCGCATCGAGCGGTTCGTTAGGCGAGGGCAAGGCGATCCGAGCGGGCGCCGGGGAAGCGGCCGGCGTGGGCGTGGACTGAGCTTCGACCGAGCCAGCCGTGCAAAGCAAGATCGTTAGGCTGACGCTAAGAGCGGGACGCAACATCGGTCCCCCCGAGGTTAAGCGGGAGCGCCGTGAGAGCAATGTCCCGGCGGTATTGGCAGCCTTCGAAATCGATTTTTGCCACAGCGGAGTAGGCCAGCTCACGCGCCGCTCCGAGCGTGTCGCCGAGCGCCGTCACCGCCAGGACTCGGCCGCCGTTGGTCAGCACATTGCCGTTGCTCCGCTGCGTGCCGGCGTGAAAGACATGGACATTTTCCATCCGCGCACACTCGGCCAGGCCGGATATTTTCTTGCCCGTTTCGACTTTTCCGGGGTAGCCGGCGGAAGCCATCACGACGGTGACCGCTGGGCGCGCATCAAGCTCGATCTTCACTCCTTCGAGCTGGCCGTCGATTGTTTTTTCGAGCACGGGAAGCAGGTCGCCCTGCAGCCGCGGCAGAATCACCTGCGTCTCCGGATCGCCAAAACGGCAGTTAAATTCCAAGACCCGCGCGACGCCGTCCTTGATCATCAGGCCGGGGAAAAGCAGCCCGCTGAAACGCAGTTTCTCGTCGCGCAAACCGCGAAGAAGCGAGCGCATGATTTTCTCTTCGTATTGCTTTTCCAGATTGCTGTCCCAGCCGGCGGCCGGACTGTAAGCGCCCATCCCGCCCGTGTTCGGTCCCTCGTTGCCGTCGCGCAACCGCTTGTGATCGCACGCGGTCCCGAGCAGTTGGTAGCTGTCGCCATCGACGAGGGCGTGGAGCGAACATTCCCAGCCTTCGAGAAATTCTTCGACCAAGACGCGCTCGCCCGCCGCGCCGAAACGCCGATGATCGATCATGTCGCAGACCGCCTGGCATGCGCTCTTCGGGTCTTGCGCGACGACGACGCCTTTGCCAGCAGCGAGACCGTCGGCCTTGATCACAACCGGGTAGTGCAGCTTTTCGACGAAGCGGCAAGCCTTTCTGCTGTCGTCAAAAACGCCTGCCATGGCGGTTGGGACTCCCGCGGAGCGCATGATTTGTTTCGCGAAAACTTTCGAGGCCTCGAGACGGGCGGCCGACTTGGTTGGGCCGAATACGCGTAGATTTTCCGCGTTGAATTCATCCACCAAACCGGCCGCGAGCGGATCGTCGGGGCCGACGACGGTGAGGGCAATCCGGTTCTCTTTCGCAAAGCGGCATAACCCTGCGATGTCGTTAGGCGGAATGGGAATGTTCTCGCCTAGCTCGGCCGTGCCGGCGTTGCCCGGGGCGCAGAAAATCTCCTCGACGCGGGGAGATTGTTGCAACTTCCAGGCGAGTGCGTGCTCGCGGCCGCCTCCGCCGACGATGAGGAGTCGCATCAGGAAACTGCTTTCGCTCGCGCTAAGGCCATAAGTGCAGCGACCGCGGGCGTAAATCTTGAATCGAGAACGATTCAATCTGATTGCCGGCTCGGGGAACGCTCGGTCACGAGAATTACCGTGACATATGTTTTTTCCAAGGAAAAACTCGGCATCCTGCGGGAAAACTTTTTAACCATCGTTTCGAGCCCATACCCGCCCGTCAGATCGTGACTCTCCGGTTGCGCCTGTCGCAGGTTTCCTTTAGAGGCAAGACGATGCCCGCGCGTTCCAAAGCCGCCTCCGTCATGAATCCCGGCTGCCTCTCGCGCGTCGTCCTGGCGCGCATCGCGGATAAGTGGACCGCGCTCATCATTTACATCCTGGCAAACGGCACCTGCCGCTACGCTACGCTGCAGCGCGCGATCGGCGGGATTTCGCAGAAGATGCTCACGCAAACGCTGCGCAGTCTGGAACGCGACGGCCTCGTCCTGCGCAAGGTCCATCCGGTCGTGCCGCCGAAGGTGGAGTACTCCCTCACTCCTCTCGGCCGGACTTTAATCGAGCCGCTCAAAGCCATCTGCACCTGGTCGGAAAAACATCTGCCGCAGCTCCAGGCGAATCGCTCCCGCGCCAACGGCGGGAAGACCTAAGTCTTACGCGGATGCACCAGGTCGAGCCGATCGTTCTGCTCCTCATGCTGGTCGCGGCGCTGGTCATCGTCGCAAACAAATTTTCAATTCCCTATCCGGTGCTGCTCGTCCTCGGCGGCCTGGGCTTGAGTTTCGTGCCGCTGCTGCCGGTCATCCGCCTCGATCCGGAGCTGGTCTTTTTTCTTTTCCTGCCGCCGCTGTTGTATCCCGCGGCGCTTTTTACTTCCTGGCGCGATTTCCGCCGCAATCTGCGGCCGATTCTTTTCCTCGCGATTGGGCTGGTGCTGCTGACCATGACGGTCGTCGCCTGGGCCGCGCACTCCTTCATCGCTGGTTTGCCTTGGGCGGCGGCTTTCGCTTTGGGCGCGATCGTTTCGCCGCCCGATGCGGTCGCGGCGGAAGCGATCTTGAAACGGCTGCGCGTGCCACTGCGCATCGAGGCAGTTCTGGAAGGCGAGAGCCTGGTGAACGACGCCACCGCGCTCGTCGCCTACCAATTCGCCGTTGCGGCAATGGTGACCGGTCGCTTTTCGTTAGGCAAAGCGAGCGCGCGCTTTTTCCTCGTCGGCATTGGCGGCGTAGCGCTCGGCCTCGCGGTGGGGTTTTGCGCGCGCGCAGTGCAGCGCCATCTAAACGATCCGCCGGTGCAGATCACCATTTCACTCCTCACGCCCTTCGCCGCCTACCTTCTGGCAGAGCGCGCGCACGTCTCGGGCGTGCTCGCGACCGTGACCGCGGGAGTTTATCTCGGCTGGCATTCCACCGCGCTCCCCGCGCGCACGCGCCTTCAGGCCCAGTCGTTCTGGGAAATGATCGCCTTCCTCTTGAACGGTTTCATTTTCGTCGTCATCGGCCTGCAACTGCCGGAGATTCTGCGCAAGCTAAGCAACGAGCCATTCTCGCGCCTCGTTAGTTATGGCCTGCTTATCAGTGGGACGGTTGTCCTCGTGCGGATCGGTTGGGTCTTTCCGGCCACCTATCTCCCGCGCTGGCTGAGCCGTAAAATGCGGACGCGCGATCCGGCTCCGCCTTGGAAACACAGCGTGCTTATCGCCTGGGCGGGGATGCGCGGCGTCGTCTCACTAGCGGCGGCCTTTGCCCTGCCGCTGGTGCTCAATAACGGGCAGGCCTTTCCCGG
>JACDGM010000057.1 GCA_013815325.1 Chthoniobacterales bacterium | reverse complement strand
CATTTTCCAACGCCGCGATGTCATTCTCGATGACGCTGCTCAATCGTGTCACGCTCATGGTATGCGCACGAAAAAGAGCCTGCCGCTGATTCTTGAAGGTGACGACAAAGCACGCCACCGCTAGCGCGATGATAACGACGACACCGACAGCGGTTCCCAAGAGGAGTTTGAATTGGAAATGCTCAGGGCTGAATAACCATTCCAGCTTGGATGGCCTGCGTGCAGCAGCGGACGAAGCGGGTATCCCTAGCATGCGGACTCAGGCTAAAGCAAATCTGTTGCCAAGGTTCTCCATAACTTCTGGAATTACCCGCCGAACCGCCTAACGAGCCTGCGGACTTTCTCACCATTAGTAGCGCACGCGCACGAGCGTTAGACCGGCGGCCGGCGCCACCAGCCGCGCACCGTCGCTTCTCGGAGCGGCGAGCCGATATTGCACCTCGGCGAGGCTCTCCTTGCCCAAAGCGCAACGGATTATCGCGCCCGCCATGAGGCGCACCATTTTGTAGAGGAATCCGTCGCCGTCGAACTCGACCACGGTCGACGCAGCAGTGCGCCGCACCCGCACCGACCGAATGGTTCGCGTCGTCGATGCCGACGCCTTCCCGCGATTCGCGGCGAAACCGGCGAAATCATACGTACCGACAAACGCGGCGGCGCAAGCGCGCAAGGCCTCGTTATCCAACGCGCCGGCCACATGCCACGCGCGATTAACTTCGAACGGTGACAGGACGGGCGCAGTCGCGAGCTGGTAACGATAGAGCTTCCCGCGTGCGGAGAATCGTGCGTGGAAAGCCGGCGGCACAAACCGACAGCTCAGGATGCGAATTTGCGGTGGCAGCGAGGCATTCAAAGCGTTCTGCCAGATGTCCGGTGCAAGCTTCTTTGGCGGCACGTCCGCATGCGCGCATTGCCCGAGAGCGTGCACCCCAGTGTCCGTTCGTCCGGCGCCGTGCACACGGATTTTTTCGCCGGCGATTCTCGCAAACGCGTGCTCAATGCGGTCTTGAATCGTGTCGGCGTTCGCCTGGCTCTGCCATCCTCGAAAAGGCGCGCCATCGTAAGCGATGATCAGTTTGAGGCGTCTTCTGCGTGCGCCGGAGCCTATCCTGGCCTCGTTAGGCAAAGTGATCACGACCGGCCTCCGCTTGGTTACCGGGCAGGCTGTCGAGGTAACTTTGCAGGAGCATCTGCGCAGCCACCTGGTCGATGTAGCCGCGCGTCTGCCGGCTCGTTTTTCCCGCCTCCTGGAGCGCGCGATGAGCCGCGACGGTCGAGAGTCGCTCATCCCACGTCTGCACTTCGCACGCGACGAGCGCTTTCAGCTTTTCCGCAAAAGCCCGCGCTTCCTCGGCGGAAGCACCCACGCTGCCGTTCATGTGCCGCGGCAGACCGACGACGATTCGCTCGACATTTTTCTCCTGCACGAGTGCGGCGATGCGCGCGGCAGGATTGGCGATTTTTGCGACCGCGATAGTCTCCGCCGGATGCGCCAGCAGTTGCAGCTCGTCGGAAAGGGCGACGCCGATCCGCGCCGTGCCGTAGTCGATCCCCATGATGCGTTTCATTGCAATTCCGGCGGCAGATCGCGCACCAGGTCCTTGATCCTTTCCGCGTCGTGCCGATGACAAATGAGGAGGGCATCCTCCGTCTGCACGACGATGAGATTGTGCACACCGAGGAGCGCAATTTTTGTCGAGCTTTCGTTAAAGACAATGTTGTTGCTCGCGTTCAGCGTCGTCAGGTCGCGATTGGCGACGTTGCCTTTGCCGTCGTCTTCTAAATAAGATGCAACCGCGCGCCAGCCGCCGACGTCGTCCCAATCGAAGCTCGCTTCCACCACGAGCACGCGGTCCGCTTTTTCCATGATCGCGTAATCGAACGAGATGCGCGGCAATTTGCTGAAGCGCTCGCGCAAGGTCGCTTCCCAATTGTTAGGCGCGCGCAGTTGGGAGATGAAATGCCCCAACTCCGGCGCATGCCGGTTGAACTCGCTCAAGACCGTCGGCACCGACGAAACGAACATCCCCGCGTTCCAGCGAAACTTGCCGTCGCGGACGAAGCGGTCCGCCAGATCCGCGTCCGGCTTTTCGCGGAAACGGACGACGCGAAAAATCGGATTCGCCGGAGTCGAGCTCTCGAGGGGAACGGGCTCGCCTTGCTCGATGTAGCCGAACCCCGGGCAAGCCCAGGTCGGCTTCACCCCGATCGTCACTATCGCGCCCGTTTCCTCCGCGGCGCGCACCGCCGCACGCAGGGTCTCCTGAAATGCCTTGCGATCCTTGATCACGTGGTCGGCCGGGAGCACGAGCATGGTCGCTTGATGGTCACGCTTCGCGACCCAGCCCGTGGCGAGCGCAACCGCCGCCGCGGTGTCGCGTTTCGTGGGCTCGGCGACAATATTTTCCACCGGAAAATCCGGCAACAGCTCGCGCGCCGCCACCTCCTGATCCACGTTCGTTAGGATTAAAATCCGCTCGTATGGGACCAGACCCTCGAGACGATCGATCGTTTCCTCGAGCAGCGTCTTATTCGAAACCAGCTGTAGTAATTGCTTCGGACGCGCGCGCCGGCTGAGTGGCCAAAAACGTTCGCCACTGCCGCCGGCGAGAATGAGCGCGAAGAGCGAATTCTTCATGATGAACGATGGCGGCGGCGAGCTGAGAAGGTGCGAGAATTCCCGTTTCTTTTTTCGGCGGCGAGAGCTATAAGGTTAGGCGATGGCGATTTCGTTATCCATTCCAAAAACGGCTGAAGCTCTGCCGCTGGACGGATTATTAACCCTCACTCGGACCACCTTTGGTCTGGGCGTCGGTCTTCTCATGGCCGACCGTTTCAACCGCCCGGCGCGACAGGCGACCGCGATCGCGCTCCTCTCGGTCGGGACGCTCGCGATCATCCCGCTGCTCGTGAAAATGGCGATGGAACGAATTAACCGGCCGGGATCTGAACGCGCGATGCGGCGCCGTCTGCGCTCGATTCGCGGTGACTCCGGCTACCGCTCCGAAGACGACGTCTATTAACGAGAGCACATGCCGCCCAGCAGTGTTGTAGCGGCCGACACGGCGGCGCCTTGCTTGCTCCATCGGCTCCGCTGAAGTAAGTCCACCCGATGTCTCCACCCGCCGCTTCTGTTTCCAATGACGACCTCCGCGCGAGATGCAACGCGATTTTGCAGGAAGAAGAAATCCTGCGCGAAGGAGGAGGTAAAATCGGTCAGGAACGGCAACGCAAACGAGGTCGGCTCCCGGCGCGCGAACGGATCGCTCATCTGCTCGATCGCGGCTCCGGCTTTTTCGAGATCGGCTTATGGGCGGCTTATAAAATGTACGAGCAGTGGGGCAGCGTCCCCGCCGCGGGAGCGGTCGCCGGCATCGGCCGCGTCGCCGGAATTCCGTGCATGATTATCGCCAACGACGCCACGGTAAAAGCAGGCGCGTTTTTTCCTCAGACCGCCAAGAAGCTCATCCGCGCGCAACGTATCGCTTTCGAGAGCGCGCTGCCGATCATTTACCTCGTCGATTCCTCGGGTGTTTTCCTCCCGATGCAGGACGAGATTTTTCCCGACGAAGACGATTTCGGCCGGATCTTTCGCAATAACTCCGTCATCTCCGCGTCGGGCATTCCGCAATTCGCTGCGATAATGGGTAACTGCGTCGCGGGCGGAGCCTATCTGCCGGTGCTTTGCGATAAAGTGCTTATGACTGAAGGCAGCGGACTTTATCTTGCCGGCCCGTCGTTAGTCCAGGCCGCCATTGGTGAGGTCGCCGATGCGGAAGAACTCGGCGGCGCCAGGATGCATGCGGAGGTTAGCGGCACCGTCGATTTTTATGAGAAAGACGACCCGTCCTGCTTGAAGCGCCTTCGTTCGTTAGTCAGCCATCTCCCGGAGGCCGAAACCGCCAAAAAGGAGGGCGCGAAACAGAAAGCCGCCGGGCCGGCGAAAAAGCCGGAAGCAGTTTATGACTTGGCAAGTCTCGATGGTCAGAAGCAGTATGACGCCCGTGATCTTCTTGCCTCGATCATCGATGCCGGCTCGCTCGATGAGTACAAAGCCGACTACGGCAAAACGCTTGTCACGACTTACGCCCGGATCGGTGGGCATTCCGTCGGCATCGTCGCCAACCAACGTCATCAAGTCCGCACAAAAAAAGCCGGCATCCAGATGGGCGGAGTCATCTACGCGGATAGCGCCGACAAAGCGGCGCGTTTCGTCATGGACTGCAATCAAACAGGTCTCCCCATCATTTTTTTCCAGGACGTGACCGGCTTCATGGTCGGACGCGACGCCGAACAGAGCGGCATCATCCGCAGTGGCGCGAAGCTCGTTAGCGCCGTCAGCAATTCCGTCGTGCCCAAGATCACGATCGTGGTCGGCGGCTCCTTCGGCGCGGGTAACTATGCGCTTTGCGGTAAGGCTTATGATCCGCGCTTTATTCTCGCGTGGCCGAATGCGCGCTATGCGGTCATGGGCGCGGCCCAGGCTTCCGACACCGTCTTCTCTGTCCTCGCCAAATCGCGTGATCGCGGTGACAAGAAAGCGTCGCCCGAAGAGCTGGAGCAGCTTCGCGCCAAAGTGAAGGAGACCTACGAAGAGCAAACCGACATTCGTTATGGCGCAGCGCGTGGCTGGCTCGACGCCATTATCCAGCCGCATGAAACGCGCGCCGTGCTTATCGAATTGTTAGGCTACGTCTCCCGCCCAATGCCGCAGGCGCGTTTCCACATGGGCGTGGTGCAGGTCTGAAGCGTTTGCCGGGACGGCCGCCATCCTCTAGGTTTGCGAAATGCTCGAAGAGATCCGAAATCGAATCAAAGCAGTTCTTTTTGTTCCCTTCATTCTTCATGTCGCGGATGGCCGCTTTTTTTCCGTCCCGCACCCAGACCACATCCTGGTCACCTCGAAGGGGCTTGTTGTCGTTGAGAACGATGAGGGCCTTCTCGACATCCTCCCCATTCTTCTCATCTCCGGCATTCGCGCCAAGTCGACTGCCCCCTAAGTTGCAATCATCTTCACTCCGCAGCGGCAATGCGCAGGTCTTCTGGAGGACGGCCCCGGCCGCGGCTGCGCAGCTCGTTAGGCGTTAGGCGGAAGAAGCGCGGCTGATTTCCTCATTCAGCGCCGCAACTTTTCCCAGATCGCGCATCCTCGGCAGCTCCGCCACACGCTTTTCGAGGGCGCGGAGAACTTCTTCGGTCGGGATGTTTCCTACCAGTTGATCCTGAGCAAAAGGACACCCGCCGAGGCCGCCCAGGGCTGCGTCAAAACGGCGGCAGCCGGCGTCGTAGGCGGCCAGCACTTTCGCGGCTGCTCCCGCGCGCGTGCTATGCAAGTGCACGCCGATGTCGTGGCCGGGACAAGCGAGTAAAACCGATCTCATGACCTCTTCGATCAGTTCTGGCGTCGCGACGCCGACCGTGTCGGCGAGCGAGATCGAGTGAATGCCGAACGCCGAGACGCGCGCGACCGCTTCGTTTAGCAGCCCTTTGCTCCAGTCGTCGCCGTAGGAACTGCCGAAGGCCATCGAGATGTAAACCACCATTCCAAGCCCGCTCGCCTGCGCCCGCCTTTGAATGCTGCGAAGCGCCATCTCGTTTTCTTCCAGCGACTGATTTTGATTCCGGCGCAGGAATGTTTCCGAAATCGAACAAGGATATCCGAGCGTGCGCACTGCTCCGGTCGCGATCGCGCGCTCGGCGCCTTTTTCATTTACGACGATGCCGATGATCTCGACATCGTTAGGCGGGGCAAGCTGCGCGAGGACCGCCTCGCTGTCGGCCATCTGCGGCACCGCCTTGGGCGAGACAAAGCTTGCCGCATCGAGGTGATGAAAACCCGCGTCGATGAGCGCGCGCAGGTATTGCACCTTCTGCTCCGTCGGAATTTTTCTCGGCAGCCCCTGCCACGCATCGCGCGGACACTCGATCAGCGTCACGGTTTGCTCTTTTTCGGGCGCGGGTTGAATCATGGCTATGTCTAACGTCCTCGTTGAGCAGAAGGATCGCACGAGCATTCTCACCCTCAACCGGCCGGAGCGGCGCAACGCCCTAACGATCGAGCTGATGAGCGAACTCGCCTCCGCGATCGAACAGGCAGACGCCGATCGGACACAGCGCGTCCTTATCCTGCGGGGCGCCGGCCAGGCGTTTTGCGCGGGTCTCGATTTGAACGAAACCACGATTACGGAAAAGGCGCATCAATCCGCCGAGGCCGTCGCGAACATGTTGCTCGCAGTCAGCCAGACGCGCTTGATCACGATCGCGCAAATCCACGGCGCGGCCGTCGCCGGTGGCGCGGGGCTGATGTCGGCCTGCGATTTTGTCGTCGCCGCGGAGCGCACAAAGATTGGTTTTCCGGAAGCGAAGCGCGGCCTCGTCGCGGGCCTCGTCATGACGTTTCTCCGCCGGCAACTACACGAGCGCGACATCCGCGAACTGCTTTTCACGGGCGACTTGATCAGCGCCGGGCGCGCCCTCGAGATGGGCCTGATCAATCGCGTCGTTCCGCCTAACGAACTGGAGAACGAGACGCAAAAAATTGTCGCGGCTGTCCTGCAAAACGCGCCGGATGCGCTCGCCAGCTCGAAACGATTGATCGAGCAGCTCTGGTCCACGTCCATAAACGAAGACGTGAAGAGCGCTTTGCGCCATCACATGGAAGCGCGCGAGTCGCCCGAGGCGAAAGAAGGCATCGCCGCCTTTCTCGAAAAACGCTCGCCCAACTGGACATGAGAATCATCCTCCTGCTCGTCCTCGTCCTCGTTCTTCCTTCGTCCTCTCAGAGCGAAGCCGTCGCGGCCGCCGACACAGTTTTCCTCAACGGGAACGTTTACACCGTGGCCGATGCTCAGCCACACGCGCAAGCGATTGCGATCAAAGGCGCGCACATCATTTTCGTCGGCTCGAACGACGAAGCCAAAAAATACTCCGGCGCTCAGGTCCGCACGATCGATCTCCACGGCGCGACCGTCGTCCCGGGAATGACCGACTCGCATTACCACATCCTCGGCGTCGGCGAACGCGAGTTGCATCTCAACCTCGAAGGCGTGCGCAGTCTCGACGCTTTTCTCGCCAAAGTGAAAGCGCGCGTCGCGCAGAGCGAGCCGGGCAAATGGATCACCGGTCGCGGCTGGATCGAAACCTTCTGGAAACCGCCCGTCTTCCCGACGCGTGAGGATCTCGACCGGATCGCGCCTAACAATCCGGTTTTTCTCGAGCGGGCCGATGGTCACGGCGCGGTCGCGAACAGCCAGGCCCTGAAAATCGCGGGGATCGATGCGCAGACGTCCGGTCCTTTCGGCGGTGAGATTCTGCGCGACAAGAAGACCGGCGCCGCGCTCGGCATGCTGCTCGACAACGCAATGGAGCTGGTCGGGAAAAAAATCCCGCCGCCCACTCCGGAAGAAAACGAAAAAGCCTTTTTGTTAGGCGCGCAGCGCAGTCTCCGGCTGGGCTGGTGTGAAATTCAAAACGCCGGGAGCTATCTCCCGGAAGTCGAGATGATGCGAAAGCTTTACAGCGAAGGCAAAGTGAAGCTGCGCATTTACAACGCCGTTTACGGTCCGGGCGTGCCCGCCGAGGAGCTCCTGAAGGATGGTCCGATCCTCAACGCCTACGATCACCATTTCACGACGCGCACGATCAAGGTGATCTTCGACGGCTCGTTAGGCTCGCGCAGTGCGGCGCTGCTCCAACCTTATTCCGACTCCGCGACTTCCGGCTTCCTCACGCAAAAAGAAAGCGAGCTGCGACCGATGCTCAAAGAAGCGTTGCGCCGAGGCATCCAGGTGGAAACTCACGCGATCGGCGACCGCACCAATCGTACGATTCTCGATCTCTACGAAGAAGCGTTCAAAGCCGTTCCGCCTAACGACCGCAAAATTGTTGAACCGCGCTGGCGGGTGGAACATGCGCAGATTCTCAGCCCATCGGACCTCCCGCGTTTCGCAAAGTTAGGCGTGATCGCGTCGATGCAGCCGTCGCACGCGATCAGCGATCTTTTCTTCGCCGCGCGCCGCCTCGGGATGAAGCGGCTGGCCGGCGCTTACGCCTGGCAAAGCCTGCTTAAGAGCGGCGCGATCATTGCCGCGGGCTCCGACGCGCCGGTGGAACGCGGCGAGCCGATGATCGAATTTTACGCCGCGGTCGCGCGCAAGAGCGTGGACGGATTCAGCGGCCCCGGCTGGCATCCCGAGGAAGCGGTCACGCGCGAGCAGGCGCTCAAAATGCTGACCCGCTGGCCCGCTTACGCTGCTTTCGAAGAACACGAAAAAGGTTCGATCGAAGTGGGCAAACTCGCTGACCTGACGATTCTCTCCGCCGACATTATGAAAATTCCGGAGCCGGAAATCCTGCGGACGCGCTGCCTCATGACGGTCGTCGGCGGCGAGGTCGCTTTCGACGCCAGCCCTCAGCGATGAGGAACCCCCAGAGGCGCAGAGATCATAAAGGAATTTTGAATTCTGGAAATCTCTGTGCTCTTTGCCTCTCGGTGGTTTATGCAAACGCCGGATGCGCGGTTTTTTTCGCGAACTAAAAAACCGGCGAGTTTATCGGGTGGCGCTCGCCTACGGCGTGGTCGCTTCGGGTCTCGTGCAGATCGGCGGGACGATCCTGCCGATTTTCCATGCCGCTGAATGGGTGCAGCAAGTTTTCGTAGTTCTTATCGCGGTCGGTTTTCCCTTTGCCCTCGTCCTCGCGTGGGCCTTCGACCTCACGAGCAGCGGCATCCAACGCACGGCGAACGTCTCCGGCCTGCGCGTCACGAGCCGACGCCAGGTTTGGGTGCTGGCGCTTGTCGGCACGGCCGTCGCCGCACTCGCCTTGAGCGGATATTGGTTCTGGCGTCCGTGGCAGGCGCAAACGCTGCGCCTAACGAGCCGGACGGCGGGCGCGAAGAGCATCGCGGTTCTGCCTTTTCAAAACCTGAGCGCGGAAAAGGAAAACGCGTTTTTCGTCGACGGCGTGCCTGACACAGCTTATAAGACGCTCACAATCCCGAACAGCAACGAGCATGCATTTATGTATTGGGAAAGTCGGGACGGGCAACCACCGGTCGGCGCGGAGCATACACATACCGTTCGTGACGATGTGATCGGCTTTCTAAATGACCACCTGAAATGACACCAAGCAGCTCTTCTCAAACGAATAGGAAAATTATGAAACAAACTACTGACCATCGCGCAAAGCCGCAGCACTTTGTCCAAGCCCTCATCAGTGTACTCACATTCACATTGGCTTTTAACCTGATAACAGCTAGAGGCTATGCCTCCGGCAGTGGTTTATGGAAGTTGGACCCATCAACGGCGATTGGAACATCGCTGGCAACTGGTCTTGCGAGTGCGTTCCCAACGGGTCGATACCAGCACTTTTGGTGTTTCCAACGTAAGTGATATCTCCCTATCGGAGCCAACCACCCTGTTTAGCATGGTCTTCAATGTCAGTTCCACTGCTTACCAGATTACCTCCCCGCCAGCTTTGCCCTTTATTATTCAGGGGACCGGGATCAGCAACAATTCAGGGGTTATTCAAAATTTTGTCGCAACAACTGACAACACAGGCAGCTCGGGATCATTCCAGTTTGGGATTGATGCCACTGCGGGTGATTCAACAACTTTCATCACGGCGGCCGCAACGGTCAGTGGCGGACTCCCGGCGATTGTTCAGTTTGTAGATGAAGCAAACGCAGGGAGCGCCACGATCATCAACAACGGTGCCATTTTGAGCGGCGCGACTGGTGGGGAAACCGATTTCTGGAACACCACCAAAGGAGACAGAGCGAACATTACGAACAAGGCCGGAGTGGTGAGCGGCGCCACTGGCGGCACGACTTTCTTTACCTTTAGCGCGAGCGCGGAAGAGGCGATCATCACTTCCGAAGGGGCTGCAACAAATGGTGCGGCGGGCGGGAAGACAGCCTTCCAAAGCCGCTCCCGTGCAACTCACGCGACGCTCATCGCCAATGGCGGAATCAACGGAGGGACGGGTGGCGTAATCGAATTTACTGATAGCTCGGATGGGGGAACCGCCCAGGTAAAGGTTTTCGGCGATGGCAACCTGGATATCAGCGCACATAACCCGGTGCCCGTGGTAATCGGGTCGCTGGAAGGCGATGGCGAGGTCTTGCTTGGTCCTCAAGAACTAAGCATTGGGGCGAACAATCTCAGCACTACCTTCTCTGGCGTAATTCAGGACAGCGGCTCGGTCGTGAAGACCGGCACCGGCACACTCACTTTAAGTAGGGCGAGCATCTACACAGGAGGAACAACGGTAAACGCCGGCACCCTTAAGGTCGGCAACAGGAGAGGGTCGGCAACAGGGAATGGAGCAGTCGCAGTCAGAGCCGGCAAACTCAGTGGCGATGGAATCATCGCCGGTGCGACGTCGATAGGCACCGGCAGCGGCGCGGGAGCCTTCCTCGCGCCCGCAGCGGGCGGGAGCAAAGCGACCACCCTGACTATCCAAGCTCTTATATTCAAAGCCGATGGCCTACAGCTATAGACTGAAAACGAAAAAGGCCGAAGCAGACAAGGTGATCGCCAATGGAGTAACGATTGAGAGCGGTGCGCAGTTTAGTTTCGAGCAACTTGCGAATAAGAAGCTCACCGCGGGCGCGGTCTTTACTGCCATCAGCAACACCGCCGCGACACCTATCGCCGGCGCTTTCGCCAACCTGCCCGATGACTCGACCTTCACCGTCGGCAACAACACCTACAAAGCCGATTATCAGGGCGGCGATGGCAATGATCTGACGCTAACGGTAGTACCTTAGCAGTGGCGCGCCTCCGAGGAGGAAGGCTGCGGCGAGCTATGGCGATAGGACGCAAAAAGCACGATTCGTAGCTGCCTTCGCGTCGGACATTCGACGCAGCCCGTCGATTCGAAAATGGCTGGTTCCTGACGCGCTGGACATTTCCCTTGGGTACTGCACGCTAGCGAGGGGTGCCCAAGCCGGGCTTTCAAACGTGTGCGCCACCGAGAGAGGCGGCACGTCGGCCGCGGGCGCAAAGCATCCGTTAGAGCAGTGACAACTGGGCGGCATCGGGCAGCTCGAGTGGCGCGAAGCGTACGCCTACTCCCATCAAGCGCACGCTTTTCCCCGTGCGCGCAAACGCTTCCGTCAGCAGGGTGCGATATTCGCCTAACGACGGCGCAAGCCCCGCGCGTTCTACCGTTGTGCGGGTGAAATCGGCGAACTTCAGTTTCACGAAAATCTTCGTGATGACGCGCGTTGCTTCCTTCTGCGCCAGCTCGGCCATGAGCTCGGCAACCACTTCCTCCAGCTTCTCCTCACAGGCAGCGAGGGTCTCGAGATTACTCGAGAAGGTTTCCTCATTGCTGAGCGACTTGCGTTCCCGATGCGGCTCGACCGGGCGGTCGTCGATCCCGCGCGCGAGATCGAAAAGCTCGGCGCCGAATTTGCCGAAGTTTTCCTGCAACTGCAGACGGGAAAACCGCTGCAGCTCGCCGCAGGTCGTGATGCCGCGCTGCTGCAGCTTTTGTTCAGTGACCGCGCCAATCCCCCAGATTTTTCGCACCGGCAGTGCGGCCATGAAGACGGGCACATCCTCCGGCGCGACCTCATATTGGCCGTTAGGCTTGTTCAGGTCGCTCGCGATTTTGGCCACGAGTTTGTTAGGCGCGACGCCGGCGGAAGCCGTCAATTTTGTCTTGCGAAAGATGAGGTTGCGGATCACCTCGGCGAGCGCGCCGGGCGCGCCGGGGTGCGCGGTGACATCGAGATACGCTTCATCGAGCGAAAGCGGCTCGACCAGCGGCGTGAAGCGATGGAGGATCGCGCGAATCACGGCCGCTTCCCGGCGATAGACATCGAAGCGGGTCGGGAGCACGATCAACTTCGGGCAACGCTGCAGCGCCATGAAAGTCGGCATCGCGGAGTGCACACCAAACTCACGCGCTTCGTAGTTGCACGTCGTGAGCACGCCGCGCCGATCGCGCGCGCCGCCGACGCCGACCGGTTTTCCGCGCAGCTCCGGCCGATCGCGCACCTCGATCGCGGCGTAAAAGCAATCCATGTCGAGATGGATAATTGCGCGCGTCGGCGTTTTGAGGAGCATGACGCCGATAACCGAACGTCACCCGAAGGTGAAGGCAACCGCCCCGATTTCACGTTTTTTGTCAGGAGACGAAACAACCTTTCGCCGCCCGCACCTCGATTAAGAGGAAGAAGCGATGAGCGACGTTGAAAACAGGAAAGAGCTTGAGGGTTATCTAAAAGACCATTACGCGGGTGCCGTCGGTGCGCTCGAGATGATTGAAGACTTGAGCAAAAGTCACGAGGGCAAGGAGCTCGGAAGCTTCTTCACGGGACTCCAGGCGGACGTCAAAGCCGATCACGAACAACTGCACAACCTCATATCTGCGCTCGGCTTCGAGGAAAGCAGCGTCCGCAATGCCGGCGCCTGGGTGGCGGAAAAATTTGGGCGGGTCAAGCTCGGCTTTTCCGGAGACGAAGCAGTCGGGGTGCGATTGCTGCAGGCGCTGGAAACTCTCGTGATGGGGATTACGGGAAAGCAGTTGCTTTGGCGAGCATTGGACGCGGCGCGCGAAGCTTCGCCGGTTCTTCAACAAACCGATTTCGCGCACCTCGAGAAACGGGCGAAGGAACAACTGGATCGAGTCGAAGCGAAACGTCTCAAGGTGGCGGGCGCCACCTTCCGCGCGGTTTGAAGGTTCTCGCGGCATTACTCGCCGCGACCGTCATGGCAGCGACGCCCGAGGGAAAAAGCGACGCGGATTCGGGCCGGCCGATTCGTTATGCGGTCGTGGGCGATTCCTATTCGATCGGCGAAGGAGCGACCGAGCAGCAATCCTGGCCGGCACTCCTGGCGCAGCACCTAACGAAAAGCGGGATTCCGGTGACGATCGTCTCGAATTCCTCGCGCACCGGCTGGACAACCCGGGATGCGATCGAGCACGAGCTGGCGCCCTTTCGTGCCGCCAAACCCGACTTCGGCACGCTCATGCTCGGGGTGAACGATTGGGTGCAGGGCGTGGACGAGAAAACTTTCGGGACCAACCTCGCGCATCTCATGGACGAAATGCGAAAGGCTTTGCCTAACGACAAGCGACTGCTCGTAATTAACATCCCGGATTTTTCCGTGACGCCCGACGGACCGACATACGCGCGGGGGCGCGACATCAGTGCCGGTCTCACGAAGTTCAATCGCATCATCGGGGAAGAAGCGGCGAAACGTGGCTTGCGCGTGCTGGATATTTTCCCGCTCAGTCAAAGAATGCGAAACGATTCTTCGCTCGTTGCCGCGGACGGACTTCATCCTTCAGCGAAGGCTTACGTTCGGTGGGAAGAATTCATTTTCGCGGTTGCGCGAGAGTCGTTAGGCATGTAACACGGGCTTCCGGCCGGCGCGCGCACCATACTGTAGGCAGGATGTCTGCTCGACGCGACAGCCAGGATGGCTGTGTTACGCAAGCGCCGGCACTTCGAACTCCTCGATCAGTTCCTTGATCTCGTGCACGAAATTCGCCGCGCCGGCGCCGTTCACGACGCGGTGATCGAAGGTGAGCGAAAGGGTGATTACTTCCACGCTCTCTGCTCTCTTTCCGTTAGGCAAAAATTCGTGATGGGCGGAGCCAACGAAAAGCGTTCCGACCGACGGCGGGACCACAATGGGCGCCGCCGCGCGCACCCCGAACGCACCGAGGCTGCTAATGACGAGCGGCGCGTTCATCGCGTCGACGCGCCCGCCGCGAGTAGCCGCGACGCTTTCGTTGTAACGCCTAACGAAATCGAGCCAGGCCAGCGTGTTCGCCTCGGTGATGACCGCCGTCGCGAGCCGATCGCCGTCGCGCGCGACCGCGACCCCCAGATCGAAGTCGTCATGCTCGATGATGCGATCGTCATCTTGCATGAGGCAGCGGAAGGCGGCGTGCTTTTCCATCGCACGCACCACCGCCCATGCGATCATGAGGGATGGGGAGGGAGCATCCTCTCCGTCGCTTCGCTTGGCTGCGTCGCGCGCGTTGCGGATTGCGTCCCAGCGCGCGTCGATCTGCAAGTTGGCCGGCACGACGCGACCGAGTTTGCGCGTGATCGTGGCGGAGAGCGCCGGCTCGCGTGAAGTTTTTCTCTTCGCGATGGCCGCGGCGGCAGGAACTGTTTCCTGGCGCGGCGACACTTCGATCGCTTCTTCGATTTGTTCGGCCCATCCGTCGCTCTCCGTCAGGATGGTGCCGAGCTCCTGGCCGATCTCGACCGAATCATCGACGGCGATTTTCCATTCGCCCATCGTCCCGGCGAAAGACGATTCGATCGGGTAAACCGCCTTGTCGGTCTCGACTTCGCAAAGCGCGTCGTCGAGCTCAATGCGATCGCCGGGTTGTTTTAGGAGCGCGACTACTTTGGCGGAACGAATGCCTTCGCCCATGATGGGGACGGTGATTTTCTGTTCGCCGGTTGAGGGGCGGGCGTGTCGCTCGCTGAGCTGAGAATTGGCTGTTGCCCGAGGGCTCGCCCCTGCGGCCGATACCGCCGCCTCTACAGTTCGCTGCTGCTTGATCGCAACCGAGCGCTCGATCGCCCTAACGATTCGCTCCACATCAGGCAGTGCCGCGTATTCGTAGATCGGGTTGTAGCCGATCATGACGTTGCCTTTGCTCACCAAAACTGGCGGACTGATCATCGTCTCCCAGATCTCGGCCTGCGCCGTGATGTGCGAGATGATCATCTGACCGACGCTGCAATTCTCCGTGTCTTCTTGCACGACGACGAGGCGTCCGGTTTTGCGGACCGATTCCTCGATCGTCGAGCGGTCCCACGGCGCAATAGAGCGGAGATCAATCAGTTCGACGCTCGCCCCGTTGCCCAGCCTAACGAGGGCTTCGATCGATTTCTCCATGGTGTTGCCCCACGCCACGACGGTGACGTCGGAGCCGGCGCATTGCAGCCGCGCTTTGCCTAACGACACCGCGCGGATCGGCTCGGCCGATTCGTGCTCCGCCCAGAGTAGATGTTTCGGGATGAGAATGATGGTCGGATCTTCGCAATGCATTGCCGTCCAGAGAAGCCCGGCGGCGTCCGCGGGTGTGCTGGGAATAGCGATGTGCAATCCGGGATAATGGGCCAAAGGAGCCTCGTTCGCCTGGCTGTGCCAGAGGCTGCCACCGGGGAGATAGGCGCCGTAGGGAGCATAGAGTACCATCGGGCAGGTCCAGGTGCCGAAGGAACGCCAGCGCAGCGTCGACAGATTAGTCGCGAGCTGGTTCCAGCCAGGGTTAATGAAATCGACAAACTGCAGCTCGAAAACCGGACGCTTGCCATAGGAGGCGAGGCCGCAAGCAACGCCGAGAATGGTTGACTCCGCGAGCGGCGAGTTGAAGACCTGTTCGGGGAAGTCGGTCGAAAGTTTTTGGGTGAGGCGAAAGACGCCGCCCTTCGGATCTTCAATGTCTTCGCCGAAAATAATGCGGCCCGGGTCCTTCGTTAGGCCGGCGCGCAAAGTAAGATTAACGACGTCGCCGATGCGGTACTTCCCGGCCGGCAGCACTTCGTCGTCGAGCTGCGGCAGCTCGCCCGTGACCTCCCGTTCAAGTTCGTCAGCGGTGGGATCTTCTGCGCGTTCCGCCTCGATAAATTCTTGCCGGATGCGCTCCTTGATTCCCCGGTCGAGCCCGGCGTAATCCTCCGCGCTGAGGTCGCCGTCGGCGATCAGGCAATCTTTCCATTTCGTTAGGGGATCGGCTTTCGTAAGGTTCGCGATCTCCTCGGCGGCGCGATAGAGTTTGTGATCATCGGAGCTGGTGTGACTGGAGAGCCGCTCCATTTTCACCCAGAAAAAGACCGGCCCCTTGCCGGCGCGGAGGTGCGCGCTCGCTTCCTGCCCCGCCTCGTAAACCGCTCCGACATCGCTGCCGTCGATCTGCCGCCAGTCGTTAGGCTGAAGGACGTCGATGGCGAGCGGGTTGATCTTGCCGGTTGGGCTGCTGATCCCATAACCATTGTCCTCGACGACGAAGAGGACCGGCAGTTCCTTCTCTTTCGCGAAACAAATCGCCTCGAAAAAATCTCCCTGGCGCGTGGCGGCGTCGCCGACCGTGGCAATGACGAAGTTTGCTTTGCCGTCGAGCTTGAGACCCCAGGCGATGCCGCAGGCGGGGAGCAACTGCGCGCCAGTCGGAGTCGGGACACTCCAGATGTGCCGCGAAGCATAGCTGTAGTGCGACGGCATTTGCCGGCCGTGGCTCTGACCTTTGCGCTTCGCGAAATAATCGAGCGCGAGCTCGCGCGAAGTCACCCCGCGCCCGAGGACGAGCGCGCGATCGCGATAGTACCCGCAGATGTAATCATCCTCTTCAGTGACGAACGAGATCGCGGCGAGCGCCTCGTGGCCCATGCCCGAAACATGAAAATGGCCCTTGCCCTGGCGGTTGAGATTTTGCTCGCGCAGATCGCCATGCCGGCTTTCCAGCAGGATAGTAAGGAGTCGCAGTCTGTCTTTTTTGCTCAGGGCCATGGGAGTTGAGAGTCGTTAGTTGGGAATTGAGAGACAGGACAAAAAGCCGAGCCCGCGCGCACTCTCAACTCTCAACTCTCAACTCTCAACTGACGCCGTCCTACATCGGCGCTACCACGGCGTCAGCCGGTTTACGGAATTTCCCCGCGTCCGGCGACTCCTGCAGGAAGTGGACGTTGGAATATTCGAGCGCCCCGAGCGCGTCGCCTTCCAGATCGGTGCCCGTCCATTTATAGAACTGCGCCTTCTTCGGCACGAGCAGGCCATCGACCCTCTGCCATTCGTCGAAGACGATCGCGTGCCGCTCGAGTTGATCGATCGGTTTGTCTTTGCGCATCTGCGGATATGTCACGACGTAGACTGCCAGCGTGAGTTGATCCGATGCCGGGTCCACATAGGCGACGTAGTAATCATCCGGCGTATCGCCCGTCCCCTTCGCGAACGTGATCTTGAGCGCCTCGTATTCCTTTCCGCGAAACATCTTCTTCCCCAGCGACTCCTGCTTACTCCCGGGATCGGCGAAGACGAACGGCATCCCGAAAAAGTAAAACGGCGTCCTCATGTAGAACCGCGGCAGCATCCCGCCGAGCGCATCAAGCCCGGGCTTGATCCAGACCTCGCCTTGCTCGCTCCCGAGGGTGTACTTCTCGCTCGTGATCAACCCGGAGCGGTCCTGCAAATTGAAGAGCTGGTGGTCATGCCGCTCGCCTTTGGCTGACTTCCAGATCATATCGTATTCGACGCCGGCAAAGGCGCGCCATTTCTCCAAGCCCCCATGCGCATCGAGCGAGCGGTCGAGTTGTCCAAAAGAGGGCGAGGCCAGAGCGACGAGCGAAGCGAAAAGAAGACGACCAAGAGCAATGCGCATCGAGCTATTTACCTCCGCCTTGCCAGGCACTCAAGCGCGGAGTGACGCCCCGCGCCGTCCCTATCTGTTTCGCTAACTCTTTTAATCGTGACGGATGCCAGATTTAAATCGAAGAAAGGGCGAACCAGCCAGCTTTCGAGCCGATGCGCCGCGATTCTCCAGAAGCGAAATTAAGATGAAGGAGAATCCGGCAGCCAACGGCATGGCAGAAGTGGTGCAGCGCAACATTCAGGCGCTGCTGAAACGACGGCGGTCGGAAAATGAGCGGAAACCCAGGGCGGTGCTCGTCGCCGATGCGATCACGCGCTTCGCCGGGAGTATGAAGTTCATCTACATCCACCTCGTTTTGTTTAGCGTCTGGATCGTAACGAACCTTTCCGTTGTGCCGCTGCCGCATTTTGATCCGACTTATGTGGTGCTGGCGATGTTCGCGTCCGTCGAAGCGATATTCCTTTCCACCTTCGTTCTCATTTCGCAGAACCGGATGTCGCAGCAGGCGGACAAACGCGCCGATCTCGATCTGCAGGTAAGCCTCCTTGCGGAGCACGAAGTGACGCGGCTAATTACGCTCGTAAAAGCGATCGCCGAGAAGCTCGATGTCGAAGCTTCGCGCGATCCCGAGTTGCCGCAGCTGCAACAGGACGTGCAACCCGAAAAGGTCCTCGATGTGATGGAGACACATCAGCGGAATTATCCCGATACCGACACTTGATTGCCTGCCCTTGCCCGCCTGAGACGGGCGGCTAGCCTTGTTCTCGTTAGGCCTTCTTCACTGTAACAATACCACCTCACAGCCAAACCCGAATCATGAATAAACCACTCGTCACCCTTTCGTTCTTATCTCTAGCGGTATTTTTTCCGAAGGCCGCATTCTGCGATTCTCAAGAGCGGGATGAAACCGATATCCGCAATGTGGAGACGCTACAAGAAGAGGCTTGGAACCGGCACGATGCGAAAGCCTACGCCAACCTGTTCACCGAAGATGGCGATTGCGTGAACGTGGTCGGTTGGTGGTGGAAAGGGCGTGCGGAGATCGAGAAGAAACTTACCGATGCTTACGTATTCGTCTTCCGAGAGAGCGTTCTTACGGTCAAAGACGTGGCTATCAAATTTCTAGCTCCTGAGATTGCCGTCGCCCATGTTCGCTGGACCATGATCGGAGCCAGAACGCCCACGGGCCTCCCTCCACCTCAGCAAGGCATTCAGGTTCAGGTTCTGCAAAAACAGGGCGGAAAGTGGCTGATCGCCGTCTTCCAAAACACCAACGCATTACCTGAAAGCCCCTTTCCCAAGGGTCCGCCCGCTGCGGCGCCAACGGCCGGCGTCACGCCTTGAAACTGTCCGACGCGGGGCCTAACCGAGAGATGCAGCCAACGGAAACCCGCTCCGATGCCCCGCTGCCCACGCGCCGTCGGTTTATCAATGCTCTAACCAAGCGATGCAGACATTGGTTAGGTCATAGTGTTGATTGCAGATTAAGTCTTTACTCGTCTTGCGCCAACAAGCCTTCAATAGGCTGGAGCTTCGTGCACGACCTGGTAAGTGCGTCCTTTCCATTCCACCCCACGACCGGTGGAACGGCGCCAGCTGTTCAGTGCGATCAGCAGTGCCATGATCTCGCCTAACGGATGAAGGAGCGCGCCCAAGATCGAGCTGCGGTAGCGGGCGGCGTAGATAAGACGCAGCCCGTAAATCCCGAGCACTTCCGCAAGCGCGAGCCAGCGCTGCCGCCCCGGGACGCAAAGAAGCCCGAAGGGCGCGAGAAATACCGTCACCTGCAAGAGCCCAGCGCCGACGAACGAACCAAGCGACAACTCGAAAGCCGCGCGGCAGTTTTTCGTAAAGCCCGACCAAACTTCGGCGAAGTTTTCATACATCCGGCATTGCAAAAGCAAGGTGCCATCCGCGTTTATGAGCCGGAATCCCTCCGCGGTGCGCATCGCGACCTGCCGCCCCAAGGCGACGTCTTCGACGAGGTGATGGCGCACCGCCGCATGACCTCCGATGGCGAAGTAATCAGCCCGACGAAAGAGAAGGAACTGGCCATTCGCCACGCCTTGCTTGCGCAGAAAAGAACGGGGCAGGAGCGCAGCGAATGCAGGAAACCGTTGCGCGGCGCTGAGGATGAAGTGCGGCATTAGGCCGATCCCGGCGAGATAGAGCAGGGGAATGACCGCTTTCTCGCCTAACGACTTCGTAATCTGCCGTGGCCAGAGCGAAAACAAACTCGCCCGCGTGCGCTGCGCTTCCTTCATCGCCGTGGCCAGGGTCGCGGGTCCGTGCACGGTGTCGGCGTCAGTGAAGAGTAGGTAGTCACCGGCAGCCGCTTGTGCGAGTTGATGGCAGGCCCACACTTTGCCGGTCCATCCTTCCGGCAATTGTTTTCCAGAAATGACTCGGCGGTTGCCCTCCGCAGCGAAACCCATTTCTTCCGCCAGGGCTCGCGTGCCGTCGTTAGAGTTGTCATCGAGGAGGATCACCTCGAAGCGGGGATAATTCTGCGCCGCCAAAGAGTTCAGACAAGACACGATCTGCCGTGCTTCATCGCGCGCCGGCACCAGGATGGAAACCATTGGCGCATCCTTCTTAGGCAGCAGCGGCCGGAGTCGCCTAACGATGAGTAAGGTGATGAGCGAATTCAGCCCGGTAAGCAGGAGCACCGTTCCGGTAAAGGCGTGGAAGAGGAGCAGCCCCGAGTTCATCAGCCGATAAACGAACTGATTTCCACGAGCGGCTTGCGCTGAATATCGGGCACGACCGCGCCTTCGGCTGGATACCCGACCACGAGGAGGAGGAACGGTTTCTCGTGCGCCGGGCGGCCGAGAAGCTTGTTCAGAAATCCCATCGGGCTCGGCGTGTGCGTGAGGGAAGCGAGTCCGGCGAGGTGGATGGCGGCGATGAGAAACCCAGTCGCAATCCCGACCGATTCGGTCGCGTAGTAATGCTTCATCTTCCGGCCGTCGGGCAGAATGCGATACGGCTGCGCGAAGATCGCGATCAACCAGGGCGCCTTTTCCAGGAACGGCTTGGCCGCATCCGTGCCGAGTGCCGAGAGCGCTTCCAGCCACTCGTTAGGCGCACGGTGCGCGTAAAATTCTTCCTCTTCCGCTTCCGCCGCCACGCGGATTTCGTGCTTCAACGCGGGATCGTGCACCGCCACGAAATGCCATGGCTGAAGGTTGGCCCCATTGGGAGCGCTGCCCGCGGTCCGCAGGCAATTTTCTATGACTTCACGAGCAACCGGGCGATCGGAAAAATCGCGAACTGTGCGCCGGCGCGCCATCTCAGCCTGGAATTTCGCCGCGCGCAGGGCGAGCTCACGATCGGTCAAATCGTCCCGCGGGGGTAACGGGATGAACGTCGGTTTATGCACGCGCGCATCTTACAATGTCCGTTGGGCAATTGCGATTCACGGCTGAGCCGCGAAAGTACCCCAATGTCCTTCGCCACAATTCTCGATCAGCCGCTGGCGCCTTCGCCAGCGCTGCGGCGTTTCGCGGCACTGATCGAGCCTAACGACGCCGCGAGATTCGAGGTGATGGCGCAGGAGGCGCGCGAACTGACCCGGCAGAATTTCGGCCGTACCATGCGCATGTTTGCGCCGCTTTATCTGAGCAACGAGTGCATCAACAACTGCAGCTACTGCGGTTTTTCCCGCGACAATCCAATCCTGCGCGTGACGCTGACGATCGAGCAGGTGCTCGCGGAAGCGGGCCATCTTGCGAAGCAAGGATTTCGTCAGGTGCTGCTCGTCGCGGGCGAGCATCCGAAGTTCGTCAACGGGGACTACCTGGCCGAGTGCGTCCGCGTCTTGCGGCCAATTTTCTCATCGATTTCGCTCGAGCTAGGCCCGATGGAAACAGCGGATTATCTTCCGCTCGTTGAAGCCGGAGTGGAAGGTCTCGTGGTCTATCAGGAGACTTACGACCGCGGGATTTACGCCGACATGCACACCTCGGGCCCGAAGCGCGATTTTAACTGGCGGCTTGATTGCCCGGAGCGTGCTTACGCGGCCGGCTTCCGGCGCATTGGGATCGGCGCCCTTTTTGGGCTGGCGCCGTGGCGCAACGAAGCGATCGCCCTGGCCGGCCACCTGGAATATCTACTGAAGCGTTGCTGGCAATCGGATCTCACGGTCAGCCTGCCGCGGCTCCGTCCGGCGGCGGGAGAATTCGTGCCTCCGTTCTCGTTAGGCGAGCGGGAACTGGCGCAGTTGATTTGCGCCTTTCGCATTTGTTTTCCGCATGTCGGCATCGTGCTCAGCACGCGCGAACCGGCGCCGCTGCGCGATGCCCTGGCGTCGTTAGGCGTGACCGCCATGAGCGCGGGCAGTCGCACGGAGCCCGGTGGTTATACCGGCCAGGGAAAACACGAGGTGCACCAGACTGTGCGCGGCCGGATTCTACCTCCCAACGAGAGCAGTGACGACATCGCCACCGGGCAATTTCAGATCAGCGACGAGCGTTCTCCGGCGGAAGTGGCGACTCTTCTGCGTCATCGTGGTTTCGAACCGGTATGGAAAGACTGGGACCAGGCGCTGGTAGGTCGATGAATGTTTTTCTAAACGGCGAACGCGTTGATAGCCACGACGTGTGCACGATCGAGGAGCTGATCGAGCGGCATCAGATTGCGCCGGAGACGACGCTGGTCGAGCACAACGGCGTCGCCTTGCTCCGGCGGGAATGGCCTAACGCGAAGTTGGAGGAGGGCGATCGGGTCGAGATTTTGCGCGTGGCTGCAGGCGGTTAGTGCGCAGTATCACAAGACACGCAGCGATAGAGCATGGACATGCCGTAGCATGTCCCTCGGAGGGATGAACGGGCTACGCCGTGGCGAGTCCGCCCGTCCACTCTGGGAGGCGCGAGTGGTCTGATGACGAAGGGTCTGAGGTTAGTCCGCTTCTTCTTCGGCTTTGTCGCCGCTCTTGACGATGTCGCCCGAGGTGAAAAGAATACCCTGCAAAATTTCCCGCCAAACCGGCTTCTGGCGCAGGAGAAATTCGAGGTCCATTCCGAAATGTTTGAACTCCTCTTTCTGCGCATCCTTCATGATCGCTCTCGCATCGTTATTTTTCTCCACGGCCATGCGCTGCTCGTACCGATCAATCGCCTGCGCCTCCTCGATGACGGAAAGAATCATGCGCGCAAAGGTCCGCGTCTCGTCCGGAAGTTCGTTAGGCGGCTCGTGGTATTGATCGAATCCCATGCCCGGAAAATCGCACGAAGCCGTGCGCGTGCAGCTACTGATTCGTGACGTTGTAAACTTCCACCAGCCCGACGCCGGTCGCCCCATTCACATCGGAAAGGATCGCGGTGTAAGTATCCGGCAGAAGCGTGAGGAGAAGGGCGGATTCGAGGACGTTGGGCGGCGCAAGGCCCACGCTTTGCACGTCCGCGGCGCTCGCGTCCTGTTGCCAGTCGTCATTCGTTGCGATGGCTATTCCCGAGCTGTTGAAGATCGTCAGTGTCGGGTTCGGCAACGGGTTCGCAATCGACGCGGCCAGGGAGGGCCCGAGGCCGCGGATCACGATCGCTTTCGCCGTCGTGCCGCCGACGATGAACCCGCCGATCATCTGCCCATCGGCGGTGTCGACCGAGGCACGGGTGGAGATGTTGAGAAGCTGCGGCGGGTTAATGGAATCGAGGTCGTATACTTCAACGAGCGCGATGTTGTTCGTCGTCCCGTCAATGCCCGTCACAACCGCGGTGAAATTTCCCGGCCCGAGTGCGGTTAGAATCGCCGACTCTCGCGGATCGGATGGAGCGAGCCCGCTGTCGGAGATCGCCTGTTCGTTGGCGTTCGACATCCAATCATTGTTATTTGCGATCAACTGTCCGGAAGCGTCGAAAAGCTGAAGGCTTGGATCGAGCAGGGGGAAGGAAACGGCCCTTGCGACTAACGAAGGGCCGAGCGCCCGCACGAGGATGTTTTTCGTGCCGCTGCCATTGCCGAGAATGAACCCGCCGATGAGAACATTTTCGCCGGTCTCGGCGCGCGCGCGGGTCGAGATGTTGAGCAACGCTTCGCCCGTGACTCCCGGCGTGGCCGAAGGATTGGGCGTGGGTGTAATGCTCGGACCCGGCGGCACGCTCGGCGTGGGAATGACGCTCGCAGTCGGCACGGGGCTGGGCGTGGGAACAACGCTCGGGGTCGGGGTCGCGCTGGGCGAGGGACTGATCGTGGCGGTGGGCGAGGGGGTCGCAGTCGGTGAGATCGTCGGGGTGGGCGTGATGTCTTGCGCGACACTCACAGAAGCCGCCGCCAGAAAAATGCCTAACGAAAAGGCGCAGAGATCGAATTGGGCGCGACGCAGCGAGGAGCAGGACATTGCAAGGAAAGATCGTTCCTTGCTGCGGCCGGGCAAGTCGTTACCTCATTCCCATTCGATCGTGCTCGGGGGCTTGGTCGAGATGTCGTAGCAGACGCGGTTGACGCCTTTGACTTCGTTCACGATCCGGCTCGAGATACGCGCGAGGATTTCGTAGGGCATCCGCACCCAGTCGGCGGTCATGCCGTCCTGGCTCTCGACGATGCGGAGCGCGATTGTGTTTTCGTAGGTGCGCTGGTCGCCCATCACACCCACGGAACGCACCGGCAGGAGGACGGCGAAGGATTGCCAGACGCGGTAATACCAATCGGACGCTTTCATTTCGCTCCCCACGATCGTGTCGGCGTCGCGTAAAATCTGGAGCCGCTCAGGTGTCACTTCTCCTAGAATGCGGACAGCCAGGCCAGGACCCGGGAACGGCTGGCGCTGCACGATCTCGTTAGGTAACCCGAGCTGCTGGCCGGCCAGGCGGACTTCGTCCTTGAATAGCTGGCGCAGCGGCTCGACCAACTCGAAGTGCATCTTCTCGGGCAGGCCGCCGACGTTGTGATGGCTCTTGATGAGCGAGGCCGGGTTGCCGCCGATCGCGACGCTCTCGATCACGTCCGGGTAAAGAGTGCCTTGGGCGAGGAAGCGGAATTGCTGATTGCTGATGGACAGCTCGGACTCGAGTACGGCTGCGTTACGGGCTGATTTCTGATTTTCTTCCACGACCGCGTCCTCGAACACGCCGATGAATTCGCGGCCGATAATTTTGCGCTTCGTTTCCGGATCCGTCACGCCCGCAAGGGCCGAAAGGAAGCGTTCCGAGGCGTCCACATACTTGAGTTTGATGTGAAAGTTTTCGCCGAAGACGCGCTGCACAACCTCGGCTTCGTTTTCGCGCAGCAGTCCATTGTTTACGAAAATGCAGGTGAGCTGGTCGCCGATCGCCTTGTGCAGGAGCGCGGCTGCGACCGAGGAATCGACGCCGCCGCTCAGGCCGAGGACAACGTTTTCCTCGCCGACCTGCCGCCGGATGCGCGCGCAGGCGTCGTCGATGAACGAACCCATCGTCCAATCCATCGCGCAATGGCAGATGCGGAAGAGGAAGTTTTGGATGATCTCTTTCCCGCGGGGCGTATGCGAAACTTCCGGGTGAAATTGCAGCGCAAAAAGCTGGCGCTCGCTATCGGCGATGGCCGCGAAAGCCGAATTCTCCGTGTGCGCGATGGCGTGAAAACCTTCCGGGAGCGCGGTCAATTTATCGCCGTGGCTGTTCCAGATGTCGATCTGTTCGCCGAGGCCCTCGAAGAGCGAAGTCTTCTTGTCGAGATGGAGAAGGCCGGCGCCGTATTCGCGGCGGGGGCTGTATTCGACTTCGCCGCCGAGATGGCGCGCCATCAATTGCATCCCGTAGCAGATCCCGAGAACCGGGACGCCTAACGAGAAAATCTGGAGATCGATCTGCGGCGCCCCTTTATCATAAACGCTCGCCGGGCCGCCCGAGAGAATGATGCCCCTCGGCGCGAGCTGCTCGATTTCCGCGGCCGCGATATCGCAGCGCACGATCTCGGAATAGACCTGGCACTCGCGCACGCGACGGGCGATGACCTGCGTGTACTGCGAGCCGAAATCGAGAATGAGAATGCGCGAGAGAGCCGCCGGGTTCACGGGTGCCCAGGAGTCGTATCCCCGACACGGGGATTGATGAATGGATCGTCTGTTCGATCGATCGGCCCGAGCTGGCCTTCGCCGGCGGCGGCACGTTGCAAATGCTCCTGCACGGCCTCGGCCGGTGAAGTATCCGAGGCGCAGCCGCCGACCCACAATCCCGCCGCGGAAGTGAGGGTGGTGACGAGGCGTTTCACCCGCTCAGCGTAAGAGCGCGGCCGGACATTGCAAGAGGCGCGATTCTCGATTGCCGAAAAGGGCAACTCCGGTGATGAGAGGCGGGGACTTTATCTAGCCTAACGAATGATCGATTCCGAGCTCTTGCTCCAGGCCTACCGTCTCGGCGTTTTCCCGATGGCCATGCCTAACGACGAGATCGGCTGGTTCTCGCCCGACCCGCGGACCATTTTGCCGCTCGAACATTTCCATGTGCCGCATGGGTTGCGACGGGAACGGCGCAAGCAGCAGCTCGAAATCCGGATCGACACCAGTTTCGAGAGCGTCATGCGCGCCTGCGCGGAACGGTCTGATACCTGGATCAACGAAGAGATAGTGGAGAGCTACGTGCGCTTGCACGAGATCGGCTGCGCGCACTCGCTCGAGACGTGGTCGGCTAACGAACTCGTGGGCGGCCTCTACGGAGTGGCGATCGGAGGGGCGTTTTTCGGCGAGTCGATGTTTCACCGCGCCACAGGAGCGTCGAAGGTGGCGCTCTGGGCATTGGTGGAACGCTTGCGCGCGCGCAATTTCACTCTCCTCGACACGCAATGGCTCACCCCGCATCTGGCGCAATTTGGCGCCCGCCAGATCCCACGCGCGCTTTACCTGCATCTCCTGAGCGGTGCGATCGACCTGCCCCGCACCTTCGCGCATGCCTAACGAGTTCGGGAAATCGGGGTAGAGGCGGCCGTGCCGGCCGCTGGCGAGAAAACAATGCTCACAGCCCAGATTGGCGACCTCCCCGCAGCGGCCGACACGGCCATCTCTACACCAGGGGCTTCAATCGGTGCTCTTGGGCAAACGAGTGCTGCTCCGTAACGCCGCTTGCCGGGCGAAAAGAATCCGGCATAGTGAGCACCCGGCGTGCAAAGCTGAATTCCGTTTTGGACTTGGCGATTAGGATTCAGAACTTTGCCGTATCGCGGCTGGATAGCTCAGTTGGTAGAGCAGAGGACTGAAAATCCTCGTGTCGGGGGTTCAATTCCCTCTCCAGCCACCTTCCATTGGTCCTGAGGAACTCGCAGTGATCCACTTGCTGAAGCGATAATTCAGCGCGTGCAGAGTCATACTGCGCAGGACTTCGCCGATGTCTTCGCCCGGCTGCGACATCCGCTGTAAACGATGGCCGATTTCAGACTTGGCATGTTGTTCGTCTGCCATTACCCTCACGTCGGGTGTAAAAAATGAAATCAATGACCGTCACCAGAAGCACGGTTGGAATTGCCGGGATTATTTTGGTCGCGGCTGTCGGGATGACATGGTCGCTCGCCCGTGGGACGCACTCGGAGGTCGAATCCCTGCGCGCGCAGATCGCAACCTGTAATGACCGCGCTTCAGCCAGGATCGCAGAAAGCGCCCGCGACACGAACGCTGCTTTGGCGGAGAAGAAGCGAGAGATCATCCTTGTGCAGAAATTGAAATCGGAAAATGAGCAGCTCAGGCGGGCAAGCGAGACAAAGGAGCAAGAGCTAGCTTCGGCAGAGCCGGGCCAATCTGGAGGAGGCGCGGTTCGCCCCAGGCAGGAGGCTCGCCCCAGGCAGGAGGCAGCCGCTCCCCCTGTGCAAAGTATCGAGCTCAGCCCCGGCGAGCAGCGGGATATCATTCCCGGTGTCCTGGATCTCATGGTTGAAACCCTCGACCCAGCGGCGGCCCAGGTCTGGTACGGGGGCCATCCGCGTCATCTTAAGGTAGGAGAGAGCGCGGCCATCAGTTACTTGGGACGTCGCTGCGTTCTCGGCCTCTCCGGAATCAAAGGAGGGGGAGATACACAAAAGGCATCCTTTTCCTTCTCAATTACGGAGCCGCAGCGCTGGAGCGCTGTACCTGCGTCGCCCGCGACAGGACCTTCCCAATAGCGACGGCGCCGTTCCTGAATGTAGGTCCTGGCCCCCAGTGAACCCCGAGTTCTTCTGGGGTGGGGCGGAAGCGGGCGGGAGGTCTCAGGTTGCCATCCGCAAGCGCGCGGACCTTTTTTCTCGTCGAGAAACACTTATGCTCGTTAGGCCAGGCTCAGAGAGCGATCAGCTCGCAGAACTTTGTCAGATCGAGGTTTCCGCCGGAGACGATGCAGACGATCGGACCTCTCCCTGCTTTTCCGGTCAACGCCGCCGCCAGCGGCATCGCGCCCGCGCCTTCCGAAACGATCCGCGCTTTTTCCGCGAGCAAGCGCATCGCCTTTCTCGTCTCCTCCAGACTAACGACTAACGAGCCGTCGACGATCGGGTGCATCCGTTCCCACATGCGCGGGAAGACGCTGCGGCCGCCGGCGCCGTCCACGAAGGAAGATTTCCAGTCCTTGAATACCTGCGGAGAACCCGCCGCGAAGGAGAGCGCGAAGGGAGCGGCCGTCCCCGGTTCCACACCCCAAATTTTTATCCCCGGCCGAAGCGCCTTAAGCGCGCTGCCGACGCCCGCGATCAGTCCGCCGCCGCCGATGCTCGCGATGACAGCCGCCGTGCCGGGGGCGTCTTCGAGAATCTCGAGACCCATCGTGGCGTGACCGGCGATGAAATTGTGATCGTCGAAGGGATGCACCAGCGTCCCTTCGACGCCCGGGAAGGCATGTTCCTCGAGAGCTTGCCAGGCGACTTCGTGCGGCACGGGGATCAGTTTCGCGCCGAGCGCGCGCATGCGATCGATCTTTGCCATAGGTGCGGTCTCGATCACTACGACACTGCAAGGGACGCCGGCTTGTCGCGCCGCGTAGGCGACACCTTGCCCGGCATTCCCAGCGCTGATCGTCCAGACGCCGCGTGCGCGCTCGGACTCGGGTAGCATCGCGACGGCGTTTACGGCGCCGCGCAGTTTGTAGGCGTTGATCGGCTGGAGATTCTCCAGTTTCAACCGGATGTCTGGAAACTCCGGTCCCAGTTCCAGCCTAACGAGCGGCGTGCGCACGATCGTGCCTGCGATACGCTTCTGCGCCGCTTCAATTTCACACAGGGTGATCGGACGGACAGGCGGCAGGGTCATGGACATCCTGGTTTCAGTGTAGATGAAAACATTCGCGAAACTAGTGCAGTGTAACTTATGAAACCGGACGCGCGGAAGCTAGTCCCTCCGGAGGGACTAGCCGCGGCGAGTCCGGGATGATACGGCGCCTCCCGTATCCCAACTTGATGTTACACTGCACTAGCCAACAAAAACCTGAAACGCCGGCCATTCGGTCGGTCTTGCCAACAATGATTCACGCCTGGGCACAGACCATCCCTCTCAGCAAACAAACTCGGCGCGCCCATCGCTAAGCGCGCCGATTCACTGAGGAGGTCAAGCAGCCCTGATGCCACCGTCAGGTATTTTGCAGTTTCTGATGGAATCATTCCACTCCTCGGAAATTTTTGTAAATCATTAGACGCGGTTGGCGAAAGTTCCGGTGTTTTCCTGAAAAGTTCCGACGTTGTTGCCGATAGTTCCGGCATTGTCGCCGCCAGTTCCGACGTTGTCGCGGAAAGTTCCGAC
>JACDGM010000140.1 GCA_013815325.1 Chthoniobacterales bacterium | reverse complement strand
AGCACGCAATATGGATTCTGGCAGCGCTGGTCAGGCGATGTCGCGCCAGTGCAGACTGCATTGAATGCTATTCCAACAGGACCTGGAGGCTCGCCGTACCAGGAATACGCGAATCACGCCATTCGACTCTGGCCGTTGCATCGAAGCTTGAATCCGAACACGAAGGGAGTGATCCACGTGCACGGTCCGGTTATTCTCAGCGGTGTGCTGCGCGGAAGCATCACGGTGTACGCCGCGACGACGGGCGGACAAACGGGCTTCGTGGGATACGGCGACGATCTCGTGTACGCACAAGATCCTGCCTCGGCGACGTGCGCCAATCTCCTCGGCGTGATTTCGGACGGCGATCAGCTGATTCTCGACAACACGATCAACTCGCCGCAGCGCGCTAACAACGGTGGCGGGTATCAAAATACCTACCGCTGGGCCGACGGCGACGACAACGGGATGTCGACCTCGCATGACTTCGTGCTTCATGGTGTGACGATGAGTCGCACCGGAACGGTGGGGGTCGAGAATTTCAGTCAGCACCCGGAAAACCTTCAGAACTGCAACGCGGCCAACTCCGGTCGTGGCTGCATTCGGCAGGCAGGCGGTGTGATCGAGCAGGTTATTTCGGCGACCTACTCGAACAAGGGTGACGGCTTCGGTGAAAATCGATCCGTCGACGTGTGTCTCAATACGCAGTCGCCGCCGTACTTCCCGACCACCGGTCGCTACATCGACAACCGGTTCTACGAAATTGATCCGGCACGCTACAACATCACCACGCTCTTCCAGAGCATGCAGGGTGGGTATTAGCCGATAGCACGCTTCACGAAGCACTCACCTGGCACCGCGGCGCTTTCAGCGCTTCGGTGCCCGGTTTGCATTTAGCCCCGTGAATTCGCGGGTAATTCCCGCAAAAGTGCCGACTTGGCAGCGCATATGCAGACCCGGCATATTGCCGGATGCGAATTGCGATCCTCACGATCTCTGATGCCGGCGCGCGCGGCGAGCGGACGAACGACGCGTCAGGCGACGCGATCGCCGCCTGGGTCGACGCGCGCAGCGCCCCGGGAAACACCATAGTGGGGCGTCGGATGGTCGCCGACGACGTCACCGCGATCGCCGCGCAGCTCGCCGCCTGGTGCGACGACGACGTCGCGGACCTCGTGCTCACCACCGGGGGCACCGGGCTCGCCCCGCGCGACTTGACCCCCGAGGCGACGCGCGCGGTGCTCGAGCGCGAGGCGCCAGGGATCGCGGAGCGGATTCGGTTGCTCTCGCTCACGACCTTTCCGCGCGCAGCACTGTCGCGCGGGCTCGCGGGCGTGCGCGCGCGGACGCTGATCATCAATCTCCCCGGATCGACGAGCGGCGTGCACGATGGGCTCGCGGCGATCGATCCGATCATCGAGCACGCGGTGCGCATCACCCGCGGCGTCGACACGCATCACGAAAGCGGCGACAAGTAGATGAAAGTTCTCGTCACGCTCACGGATGTCGAGCCCGCGGTGCGCCTCAACGCCATGCTCGAGGGCGCGGGCTACGAGACGACGCTCGTCTCGCCGATCGACAATCTGCGCGCGGCGATCCGGCGCGAATCGCCGGATCTCGTCGTGCTCACCGGTGGGCTCATCGACACGGCGAACGTGCAGCTCGTGCGCGACCTGCTATGGGATGGCGTGGCGGTGGTGGGGCTCGCGGACATCGTGGATCCCGCCCTTTCCGAGCGACTCCGCGCGCTCGGCTTCGTCGAGGTGTACGCCAAGCCCGTCGATCTCGATGAGGTGATCACGGGAATCCGCCGCATCCTCGATCGTCGTCGTCTCGCGGTGGAGACGGGGCTGATCGGCGAGAGCGAGGCGATGCGCGAAGTGCTCGTGAAAATCGAGCAGATGGCGCCGGTGAGCAGCACCGTGCTCATCGAAGGCGAGAGCGGAACCGGGAAGGAGCTCGTCGCGCGCGCACTGCACCGGCTCGGCCCGCGCCGCAGCAAACCGTTCATCGCGGTGAACATCGGGGCGCTGCCGGAGACGCTGCTCGAGAGCGAGCTATTCGGACACGAGAAGGGATCGTTCACGGGCGCGGCGGAGCGGAGGCTCGGACGCTTCGAGCTCGCGAACACCGGCACACTTTTTCTCGACGAGATCGGCGAGGCGCCGAAGAGCACGCAGGTGAAGCTGCTGCGCGTGCTCGAGCAGCGCGAGCTCACGCGCGTGGGCGGATCGCAGGTGATCAAGGTCGACGTGCGCATCGTGACGGCGACGAATCGTCCACTGCGCGATGAGGTGGAGGAGGGGAGCTTTCGCTCGGATCTCTACTATCGATTGAATGTCCTCACGATTTACCTGCCGCCGCTGCGCGATCGGCGTGAGGACATTCCGCTGCTCGTGCGCGCATTCATCCAGGAATTCTCCGCGCAGCACGAGCGCCCCTTCCACGGCATCTCGGCCGACGCGATGAAGATTCTCAACGACTACTCGTGGCCGGGCAACGTGCGGGAGCTGCGCAATCTCGTGGAGAGCATGGTGGTGTTGTCGCCGGGTCGGGAGATCACGGCAAGCGACATCCCGCGCGCGATTCGAGAGGGCGGGAGTGCTCGCTTTCTTCCGGTGCCGGTGGGCGCGGTGCTGCGAGGGCAGGAGGGGAGCAGTGGTCGCGAGCTCGAGTTCATCTTGCGCAATCTCGTGGAGCTCAAGCTTCAGGTGGAGCAGCTCAGGCAGCGCGTTGACGAAAACCGCGATGGGCGCGAAGCGCGCGATGGGAGGCTGGGTGAGGGCGAGGTGCTCCCAGCGTACCGGCTGCCGGGGACTGCGGGGCTCATCAGTGTGGGGATAGAGCCGAGGGAGGTGGAGCCCGCGTCGAATACGGTGATGATCACGCCGGGGATGCGGATGGCGGACATTGAGCGGGCGGCGATTGTGGCTGCGTTGAGGGAGACGCGGGGCAACCGAAGAAAAGCCGCAGACCAATTGGGGATTGGTGAGAGGACGTTGTACAGGAAGCTCAAGGAATATGGTATACCAGAAACGTAAGTTCCTGAACGGATTGGGGGGGTCTGGTTCAGTACTGAAAGCGAGTCGACGCAATTATTCAAGGTCTTTAAGGATAGAATGCTTGCGTTTGCCACATTCCGCTTCAATATTGGCGACGCGTGGCTTCTGTTCTTTGCACGGCACACGGCTCACTCGAGCCGGGCATGCAACGAACGAATGCCGAGCAAGTCCCCGCCCGACCACCATACGACTCACAGCAAATAACCGTGGCCCTCACCGCACCGGGTAATCCGCTGTCGCATACGGTTTCGTCTCCGATCGCCGGGAGCGTGTTGCCGTTGGCGGAGGCGGAGCGCCAGCTACGGACGCTGCCAGGTGTGCTGGACGTGCGGATCGTGCCGAGTGAGACCGGGGCGGTGAGCGAGGTCCACGTCGTGACGACGATGGAAGTGAGTCCGAAGGCAACAGTTCGGAACGTCGAGACGATGCTGAAGGCGTCGCTGAAGATGTCCGTGGACCACCGGAAAATTTCGGTGGCGACGAGTAACGAAAAGGCGCGCGCGCACGTCGAAGCGGAACGAAATATTGCAGCGCCCGTTGTTTCAGCGCCAACTCTTGTAGCACCTCCGGCGCCCGCGCCGATGAAGGCGCCGCGGCTGTTTTTCGAAGACGTCGAAATACAGCGAAGTCGGGCCAAGGGCGTGACAGTGCGAGTTACTCTCCGAAAAGGCGATCAGTCTTTCACTGGAGAATGCGAAGGGCCCGAGAGTGCACGCTCGCGCGCGGAGCTCGCGGCGAAGGGTGCGTTGCTGGCGATCGCGGAGCTCGAGCGCGGTGCGGGCTCATTCGTCGTCGAGGGATGCAAGCTGATCGACGCGTTCGAACGCGAGTTCATGTTCGTTGGAATCTCGGTGCGAGTCGGACGAGAGACTGCACTGCTGACGGGAAGCTGCGAGATCAAGGACAGTCCTGAGACGGCGAGTGTGTTGGCCGTTCTCGATGCGACAAATAGATGGGTGAGCAGGATCTGATTTTTTTTAGCCGGTTGTGAAAACGATTTCTTGTTTGGCGCGAACCATCAACCAAGTGGAGTAGCCACAAAACACGAGTCCCCCCGTTCTCTGGAAAAGCGGAGTTGAGCGGGCATGACAGAAATTGAGCGGAGCCGACCTTTGCGCGAGTACCACAGTGGTCTCGCGACTATGTAGTTCAAAGGGGGGTGACGCGAATGTCAGCTCTATTGAAGGCGATCCGAGTTATTACCGGCGGGGTTGTTTCGGCTGCTATGCACATTTGGGAGTAAGCCGGAGACGGGGGACTTTATTTTCTATGTCAAAACGCACAGTTCTGTTCATTTTCGCTGTAAGCATCTGCGCCGTTCTCGCGAACGGCGCATTGTTTCTGCTTGCGCCGAATGTCCAGAGCAATGAGATTCGAGCTGTCGTGTGGATGGCTGCAATTGGTCTCTTCGTGCATGTTCTGACGTTTCGCTTGCCGCGCGGCGGTAGCGGTTCTATTGCATTCATTCCCTTCCTAGCCGCGTCAATCATCTCGCCGAACTGGTTCGCTGCGGTGACCGCAAGCGTCGTGATCTTTGTAGGACAGCTGGGTAAACGTCGCTCGCCAGTTAAGGCGCTTTTCAATTTCATGCAGGCGTGGTTGGCTGGCGGAGTTGCGATAATCATCTTTAGGATGGTAGCGGGAGATCCCGTTTTTTCGGGTGAGGCCATTGGCCTACTCGAGGGTGCACGAACGCACGCGATTGCTGTGCTAGTCTTGATCAGCACTTTTTTTGCGGTTAACACCGCGGTTGTTTCGGGCGTCATCGCATTAAGTGAAGGCAGTAGCCCGTGGTACATTTGGCGTCAGAATACGGTAACGACTCTACCTTACGATCTGCTTTCTGCCCCTGTGGTCTATTTGCTGGCTTGGGTCTACATGACTTCAGGCGCAACGGGCACGATAGCTTTGTGCATCCCAATTATTGGCGTTCGACAGCTGTATAAGACAAATTCGGAATTGGAACGAGTAAACCAAGAACTGCTCGAGCTCATGGTAAAGGCGATTGAGGCGCGCGATCCTTACACCTCAGGGCACTCGCGAAGGGTGGCGCACTACTCTCAACTAATTGCCCGCGCCATCGGATTGGGCGGCCAACAGGTCGAAAGAGTCCGAATCGCCGCCTTGCTTCACGACGTGGGAAAAATTCACGAGATATACGCACCTCTTCTGCAGAAGCCCGAGAAGCTTACACCCGCCGAATGGGAGATAATGCAGGGTCATCCCATCAAGAGTGCAGAGTTGGTGATGACGGTTTCGCACTTGGCTGATATTGTATTGCCGGTCCGACATCACCATGAAAATTGGGATGGAAGCGGATATCCCGATGGGCTTGCCGGCGAGAGCATTCCGCTGGCGTCACGCATTGTTCTTTTCGCAGACACGATCGATGCCATGACTACAGATCGACCGTATCGCAAGGCGCTCGGAGAAGACAAAGTTCGATCGGAGCTTACCAAATATCGTGCAAAACAGTTCGATCCATATATTTGCGATAAATTGCTCGCGAGTCCGATGTTTGGTTTGCTATTCGCGCCAGGGCAGCGAATCCCGACGCCTGCCGCTAGCGTGCCCATCGCGCCTCAAAGGCCCATCCTTCGAGCGATGTAGGCAACCCAGCTTCTCTAAACTCAGAGCGCGCCGCTATTCGCGGCGCGCTCTTTTGTTATGTCCTCACGCTAGCGATCTATTTAGACGTCAAGCGATTGAACAGAACTTGAAGGCTCGGCGAAAGAGGACAAGTGTCGCGTCGGTGTTCGAGCACGTATGAAGTAATCGCATGCCTCGCATCATCCTTCCGACCGACTGATTCGAGCCCGATCGCCAGCGACTCCGCGGGGAAGTCAAACATGCATCGAGATTTCGTATCCTCGAATGCTTTTTCGAAGGGCCCGACTAGTTCAGAAACCGATTCGTCTCTGAGCAACGCTATTCGAACTTCGAGCGCCCTCAGAAGCACTTCGCTTCTGATAGCTTGACTGGTCAAATGACCTGGAATGCAGTGACGGAAATACAAGCTCGCGTCGTCTGCATTCCCTCGACGAACCGCCAACTCTGCTCTGTCGGCCCATACGTTAACTGTCGCTACATCATTGCTGTCAGCGGAATGAGGCAGTATAGCGCGAGTCAACCATTCGTCGGCCATATCTAATTCGCCAATTTGCATGTAAATGGATCCGATAGCATACGCGCAGGTCGACATTGTTCGTTTTGCATCCGTTCGGGCTGCGATCTGATAGGCTTCGTTGGCGACTTGAAGCGCTTCAACAGCAGGACGGTGCGACCGGTAGACGTAGGATGCTAAACGTAGATGGCGTACTGTCACAAGCGGTGGGCAATTCCGCCGTGAGTATTCAATCAGTTCATTCGCGAATGCGCAGGCGAGATATCTG
>JACDGM010000139.1 GCA_013815325.1 Chthoniobacterales bacterium | reverse complement strand
ACTCGATCAACGACCTCGACACCAAGAGCATTCCCGAAGGCGGCACCAACATTTCCGACGCGATCGCGCTCGCGACGCGGACCTACGGCAAAGCGGCCACTGGAAATCGCGCACTGATTATCTTCACCGACGGCGAGGAGTTGAATGGCGATGCGGCGGCGGCGGCGAAGACGGCGGCGGACGCGGGTGTGCGCATTTTCACCGTGGGCGTGGGGACGCCGGGCGGTTCGCTGATCCCGATCCAGGGGGAAAGCGGCGGGACGGCTTTCGTGAAAGACGAGGGAGGCCAGGTGGTAAAATCGAAGCTCAATGAGGCGCGTCTGCGCGAGATCGCGCAGGCAACGGGAGGCTTTTATCTCCGCCTCGAAAACGGGCCGCGGACGATGAAAACACTTTTCACGGAAGGCCTCGGCAAAATGCAAGTCGCCGATATCAACGCGCGCCTCTCACGCCGACCGATCGAGCGGTATGAATGGCCGCTTGCGGCGGCGATTTTTCTCTTCGCGATCGCGTTGCTCATCAACGACCGCAAGCGGAAGCGCGGTGCCGCTCGCCCTGGAAAGCAGGCCGCGCTCGCGACGACCGTCGCCGCCATATTCACCGCGCTCATGAGCACGAGCCGCGCAGCTTCGCCCGGCATCGAGTTATATGAGCAGCAGAAATTCCCCGAGGCCTTCGAGCATTTCCAGCAGACCCTGAAGGAAAATCCGGGCACGCGACAGACCGATCGAATCGAGTTCGACTCGGGCGCCGCGGCTTACAAGATGAAGGACTACAACAAGGCGATGCAGTCGTTCAGCCAGGCGTTGCTTTCGAAAAATCCGCACCTGGAAGCCACCAGCCATTACAACCTTGGGAACACGCTTTACGAGCGCGGTGAGGCGGAAAAAAGCGACGAGAAAAAGCTGACCGATTGGGAAAACGCGCTCCAGCATTACACGGAAACATTGAAGGCCGAGCCGAAGAGTAAAGAAGCGAAAGATAATTACGACTACGTCAAAAAGAAGATTGACGACCTGAAGAAAAAACAGGAGCAAACGCCGACGCCAACGCCGACGCCTTCCCCCACCCCGTCGCCTTCGCCGCAAAAGGATCAGAACAAAAACGACAAAGACCAGCAGAAGAACGATCAACAGAACAAGAGCCAGCAAAAGAACGATCAGCAGCAGCAGTCGCAGAATAGTCAAGGTTCCGGTCAGGATCAAAAGCAGCAGCCGAAGAAGGGAGAACCACCGAAGCAATCTCCGGGTTCCACTCCGACTCCGACGCCCACACCGACTCCTAGTCCCTCGGCGAGCGCGAGTCCTTCACCCGGCGAAGAATCGCCCACTCCTACTCCCACACCCGGAGATCAATCGGGAAGATCTCCTTCGCCATCGCCGGGTGAAGAGGGAACTCCTTCGCCCACACCCGGAAACGAGGGCACCCCGACGCCCACTCCCGGCTCCGGTGATCAAAATGGAGAAAACGGCCAGCAGCCGAGCCCGACGCCCGCCGACACTCCGGGGAAGCCGTTAACTGGCGATGTCAAAGGCGCGGGCGAAGACCAACCGAAAGAGAAACAGCCGGCCGCGGAAGCCGAAGCTGAACCGGAAAAGGAAGGCGAGATGAGTCCGAAGCAAGCGGCGCGACTCTTGGAATCGATGAAAGATGAAGAGCAGAAGGTCCAGCTCGATGAACACAAGGCCGCGCGTCGTGTCTATAAGGACTGGTAGGGGGACCGGTTGATGGATGAGGGTTGATGGTTGATGGAAAGGGCGATGTTTCGACGACTTTTTTTGGTGGCCTTTCTCGCTTTGGCGGGAACGCAGATGGCGCGCGCTGAGGCGCCGACCGTCACGGCGGTCCTGACTACCTCCGAGACGGAAGAGGGTCGCCCGGTGCAGTTGCAAATCAAAGTTACAGGCGACGCCGACGCCGTTCCGCCTAACGACATCGCGGTTGATGGCCTCGAGATCCGCTACACCGGGCAGTCACAGCTCGTTGAAGGCCGCAACTTTCACTTCAGCTACAGCTTCATCTATAGCTATACCATCCTCCCGCTTAAGGCCGGGACCTTCACGATTCCGCCCCAAACCGTCCGCACCAACGGAGGCGAGATGCACACGCCGGCGCTCACCTTGAATGTCGCGCCTAACGACGGCGCTGCGACTCGTTCCCGCCGCGGCCGCAACAGCAGCGCGGGCGGGGCGATCGACGAGCGCAAACTGGTTTTCGCCGAGCTCATCGTGCCCAAAACCTCTGCCTACGTCGGTGAAATTGTGCCCGTGGAAATTCGCCT
The DNA here is from genome assembly GCA_013815325.1 of Chthoniobacterales bacterium. GTDB lineage: Bacteria > Verrucomicrobiota > Verrucomicrobiia > Chthoniobacterales > UBA10450 > Palsa-1392. Next base: position 4,195 of record JACDGM010000139.1, on the reverse strand, counting down.
CGGCTTTAACACCCGCGTGCGGGCCCGGCTCGCGGAAGGTCCCAACCTCACTGGTCAAGGGTTTACCACTCAGCGGATGCCAGAGCCAAAACAAAGCATGGAAACGATTGAGGGAGTTACCTATCAAATCGTCACCTTCAAAACCGCGATCGCGGCTGCGCGGAGCGGGAAGTTCGAAGTCGGGCCGGTGGAAGCCAAAGCCCTCGTGCAAGTGCCGCGGAGCGCCGGCAGCGGCGGGAGCCGTTCGCCCTTCGATCTCTTCGGAATGAACGATCCGTTCTCCGATCCCTTCTTTAACGATCCTTTCGCCGGCATTCCTGAGCAGCGCCAGATTGAGATCAAAAGCCAGCCCGCAACGCTCGATGTGAAACCCTTGCCGCCGAACGCTCCGGCCAGCTTCGCCGGCGCCGTCGGAATTTTTAACCTAACGACTGAGGTGAAGCCAAAGACCGCGCAGGTGGGCGATCCTTTCACCGTGACCGCGACTCTTTCCGGGCGCGGCAATTTCGACCGGGTGACCGCGCCGGGGTTGGCGGACGATCGCGGCTGGCACACCTATCCGCCGAGCGCGAACTTCAAGGCCGACGACGACGTTGGCCTGAGCGGCACCAAGACTTTCGAGATGGTGCTCACGCCTAACGAGAATAAGACTGCAGTGCCGCCACTCGTCTGGAGCTACTTCGATCCGCTGACAGAGAGCTACGTGACCTTGAAGAGTGATAAGTTACCAGTCGTGGTCGAGGGTTGGGCCGCGCCGGCGCCGGGCGCGGCGGTGGCGAGCACTTCCGCGACCCCGCCGCCGGCTGCGCGGCCGACTCCCGCAACCCAGGCCGAAGACATTCTCTATCAGCTAACTGATCCGCCGCACTGGGTGCAGGGCTTTACGCCGCTCTTTTTGCGCCCGGAGTTTTGGGCCGCGCAAGCGGTGCCGCTGCTCGCTTTGATCGGGTTCTTCGGCTGGAAATCGAGAGAACGCCGTCTCGCCAACCGCGAAGGACAGAAGCTGGCGGCGTGGGAGCAGGAAACGGCGGAGCTTCAGAAAAGGTTGCGCCGCGCAGACGAGCCGCCGGATCAATATTTCGCCGGAGCGCTCCGCCTGGTGCAGTTAAAAACTGCGCTCGTCCGTCGCATGGAGCCGAACAGCGTTGACGCCGAAGCAACCGCGTCCGCCTTTCAACTCGACGACGAAAGACGCGAGCGCGTGCGCGAGCTTTTCCGGCGGAGCGACGAAGCGCGCTATAGCGGCCGGCAAAACGGCCATAGCCCAGTCAACGAGCAAACGCGCGGCGAGGTGCTGGAGCTGATCGAAAACCTTTCCTGATGCACACGCGCTTTTCCATTCTCCTGCTCACCGCGATCTTATGCCTAACGAACGCATCTCGCGTCACCGCGCAGCCAGAGCCGGCTTTCATTAAAGCCAACGCCGATTTTGCGGCCGGCCATTTTCCGGAAGCGATCAAAGGTTATGAAAGTCTCGTCAAAGAACACCATTGGAGCGCGAGTCTGTTCTACAACTTGGGTAATGCCTACTTCCGTGTCGGGGACTTTGGACACGCCATCCTCAACTACGAGCGCGCGCTCGCGCTGCAGCCGGCGCAACCCGAGGCGCAGGCAAATTTGCGTCTGGTGCGCGATCAATCGCGTGCCCTCGAGCTGGCGCAGAGCTGGCCGGAAGAGCATCTTGCATTTCTCACCGCCAATCAGTACGCGATCCTCGCCGCCGTCGCGTTCTGGTGCGCGGCCTTCACTTTGGCCGGGCTCGTTTTTGCCCAACGCCGACCTGTTGTTTGGATTTTTATTCTCGTTCTGCTCTGCGCGATCACCGCCGGCTCCGTCTTCGCGATCTCGGCCTTTGAGAGCGGCCGCGCGGATCGCGACCAGGCGATCGTAACCGCGCAAAAGGTCCAGGCCCGACTCGCTACCGCGGAGAACGCGGGCACTGTGCTTGTGCTCCCGCCCGGGAGCGAAATCAAAATCCTGAGCACGCGCGGCCAATGGAGCTATGCGGCTTTGCCTAACGATTTGCGCGGCTGGATTCCCGCCGACAGCGCGGAGCGGGTGCGCCTCTAAATTCGCACCAATCCGTCGCGCGTTTCGAATACTTGAGGATGAGCAAGCTCGCGCCGGGGGACAAGGTGAAATGGAAGACGTCGCAGGGAATTACTTCCGGCGTTGTGAAGAAGAAGCTGACCTCCAAAACGAAGATCAAATCCCACGCCGTGGCCGCTTCCAGAACGAATCCTGAGTACCTTGTCCAGAGCAAAAAAACGGGCGCGCTCGCCGCACACAAGGCTTCCGCGCTCCGAAAGCAAAAGTAAGGCGGCAGCAGCGGCGAAAGCGCCTAACGAGTCGGCGTTGCGTCTTGGTTTTGCGGTCAAGGTGCTGGGCGCCGAAGAGCTCAAGAGCAACGATAGCCGCCGCTGGCAGCAATCGCCGCATCTGCGCATCTCGATCGATTACCTGCATCAGATTTTCGACCATCTCGCGCGGCAATCGATCCACATGTACCGGATGTCGTCGGACATCGCACCCTATGTCACGCACCCGGATATGCCGCAATTTCACCGGCAGATCCGGGAGTGTGCGGCCAGGCTGCGTGCGCTCGGCCGTCGCGCGCGCGAAGACAATTTGCGCCTCTCCTTTCACCCGTCGCAGTTCATCGTCCTGAACAGTCCTGATCCGGTTCTCGTGCAGAAAAGCATCGCGGATCTTGCGGCGCAGACGGAGATGCTCGATCGCATGGAGCTCGGGCCGGAAGCGGTGGTCGTGGTGCATGCCGGCGGGAGTTACGGCGATGTCGAGCAAGGCAGCAGAGATTGGATCAGGACCTACGAGAAGCTCTCGCCCGCGATTCGCCGCCGGCTCGTTTTGGAGAATGACGATTCACGCTATAGCGCCGCCGATGTGCTGAAGATTCATCGCGCCACCGGCGTCCCGCTCATTTTCGATCATCAGCATTTTTGCTGTCATAATCCGGGGCGGTTGGAGCTTCGGGCGACGGTCGAGAAATTCCTCCGCAGTTGGCCGCAGGGTGTCCGTCCGAAAGTGCATTTTTCTTCTCCGCGCACTGAGCTGCGCGAGCTGAAACGCCGCAACCGCCAGACCCGCAAACTAGAGAGAATTTTGCAGCCGCCGGTCTGGACCGGACATGCGGATTATTGCAATCCGTTCGAATTCATCCGGTTCATCCGCGAGCTCGAGGGCCTGGAGTTCGACGTCATGCTCGAGGCAAAAGCGAAGGATCTCGCGCTCGTTAGGCTGCGGCAGGATTTATCCCGCTACGCGCCTGAGGTTGCCGCGCGTTTCCTGTAAACGTTGGAACGCGCTTCAAGTTGATAAGTCGGCAAAAGCTTTTCATGTTGGAGACCATGAATGCGGAGATGGATATCGGGACGAACAAGAAAGCGTTCCAGATTAATCTCGACATAAAAAAATACGGCACCTTTGCCGAGATCGGAGCAGGGCAGGAAGTGGCGCGGCGTTTCTTCCATGTCGGCGGCGCAGCGGGCACGATCGCGAAGACGATGTCGGCTTACGACATGCAGTTCAGCGACGCCATCTATGGGCCGGCCGAGCGCTACGTCAGTCGCGCGCGCCTGCAGACGATGATTGATCACGAGTACTGTCTGCTCCTCGAACGGCTCGATCAGAAGCTCGGGGACGAGCGCACCTTTTTCGTTTTTGCCGACACTGTGGCGGCCCGCAGTTTCAAACAGCATAACGAGTCACACGGCTGGCTGGGCATGCGTTTCCAGGCGGAAACGCGAGGCGAGCCGAGCCAGATCATCATCCACGTGCGCATGCTCGACGAAGCGAACGTCGACCAACAGGAGGCGCTCGGGGTCATCGGCGTGAACCTGATTTATGGCGCATTCTATTATCATCAGCCGGAGAAATTGATCTCCTCGTTGCAGGAAAATCTCGCGCCGGAGCGGATGCAGGTGGACATGATAAAATTCTCCGGACCGGCCTACGCGGGCGTCGATAACCGCCTCATGAGCCTGCAACTGGTGAGTCAGGGCCTAACGAATGCGGTGATGTTCACGGCCGACGGCGAATCGGTCCAGCCGGCGGATATTTTTCATAAGAAAACCATTATCGTCGAGCGCGGCAGCTTCCGGCCGGTGACTTATGCGACGAACGATATGCTCGATGGCGCGCGCGCGGATGTCCTCCGCCAGACGGGCGTGACGGA
>JACDGM010000138.1 GCA_013815325.1 Chthoniobacterales bacterium | reverse complement strand
GAAAAAGCCGTCCAGGGCATCGCCATCGAGGAGCTGATCTCCGAGCTCAGCCTCGTCGTCGGCGACCCGGTCATGTCGGGCCGCGGCCTCTTCTCCGATTTCTCCCGCGGCATCTTGCAAACATGAATTTCCGCCGCGTTCAAAATGAACCGGGCAACACAGTCGCTCTGGAGTGCTCGAGATATTGTCACGGTCGCTCCGTGGTGATTCGTTCAATGACCATCGCAATCCGGGTTAGTGGTCAGCTGGCTTATACCCAGTGCGGAAATGGTGCGGCGGAAAATTTTTAATGAAGACTCGATCACGAGCAGGAGCACGCGCCCGCGTCAACGGCTCCCGCGCCGCCGCCGCGCCCATGACCATGAAAGCCTGGTCCGGCTGGGATGCTGCTAATTTCTCGCCCGCCCGCGGCTACGTCTATTTTCCCACCCTCGATACCCGGCGCGATCTCGACTCCTACAGCGTCTACGAGATGACTCGCAAAAGCCGCTGGGCTTATGACAACATCGGCCTCGCCACCCGCTGCATCGATGGCCCGGCCAACATGGCCGGCGCCCTCACCCCCGTCCCCCTCACCGCCGACCGGGAGTGGAACCAGCTCGCCCTCAAATCCTTCAATAACAACGCCGCCGCCGATCTCATCTTCGATGTCTCCGGCAAATTCAATTTCTGGAGCTGCCAGCCCATGCTCTCCGGCAATCGCATGCTCGATGGCCGCATCCTCGCCGTCCTCACCGAGAGCGAATCGAAGATGGCCCGCGTCATGTTTTACGAGAGCCACCAATTCACCAACGGCGAGACCGATGCCGCCAACTTCGGCTGGCAGGATGGCGTCCGCTCCACCGCGCAAAACAAGATCATCGCCTTCCGCCTCGCCGATGGCGCGCCCAGCGATGTCACCCCCGATCAACCGGCCCGTTACAAAACGATCGACGCCAAAGATGCCGTCTATCATTGCCAGTTCCGCCGGCCCGGCCGCAGCGCCGGCGCGCCCGCCCTCCGCCACGCCATCAATCATCTCCTCGATCGCTCCGAGATCATCGGCTACGTCAAGGTCAGCGCCAAAAACGCCGCCCAGATCGGCTACCAGGTCGTGCGCAACGCCCCCACCTTCGAGCCGCTCCCCGGCCTCCCGCCCGTCGGCGTCGGCCCCATCCGCACCGATACCCTGGCCGACAACATTACCAAGATAAAAGTCGAGGAAGCCATGAGCGGCCGCGGCAAAATCCCCGAGATGAATCCCGGCGAAGAGATCAAGATGCTCCTCGACCAGCGTCCCCACCCGAACCAGATCGAATTCCTCGATCACCTCGTGCGCGACATCGCCTGGGGCCTGGGCGTCTCCTCTGATATCCTTTGGAACATCGCCAAGCTCGGCGGCGCCACCGCCCGTTACGTCATGGCCGACGCCCAGCAGACCCTCATCGAGCCGATGCAGGAACTGCTCGCCGACCAATTTTGCTCCCGCTTCTACGTTTACTACATCGCCAAAGAGATGAAGGCGGGCCGGCTCCGCCCCTGCCAGGATCCCGAGTGGTGGAACCACGGCTGGCAGCCCCAGAAAAAGATCACCGTCGATATCCGCGGCGACGGCCGCATGTATCTCGATATGCACCGCTCCGGCCTCATCTCCCTCAAGCGCTTCCACGCCGAGCTCGGCCAGAACTGGCAAACCGAGACCGACGAATACCTCGACGAACGCCAATACATCATCCAGGGCGTCAACGCCCGCACCATCACCATCATCGGCCCCGATGGCGTCAGCGTCACCCGGCCCATGACAATGGATGAAGCCTACCCGCCGCAGCCCGGCGTCAGCAACGTCACCGAGCGCACCACGCCAGCGGATGATCCCAACGCCGGAGGCGATCCTAATGCGACCGCCAACACTCCGAATAACGCTCCTCCAGCAAATCCATGAAATTCGCCCACGTCGCCGCCAAGGTCCTTTTCGAGCCGTGGTTCATCCTGCCCTCGAAACACGCCACCATCATGCAGCTCCTGCGTAGCCGCATGGAAGGCTCAGGCGTCTCCCCTGATATGTCGCGGCGTTCCGCCCGTCGCCTCGATATCGGCGATGACCCCGCGGAAGACTGCGACGAAGGTCCCATCCCGCCGCGCGTGCAATCCGAGATGGGCGTCGCCATCATCCCTATCTACGGCATCATCGGCAAACGCCTCTCCTTCCTCGAACTCTTCTGCGGCGGCTGCGACCTCGAAGTGGTGAGCGAGATGCTCACCGAAGCCGATGAAGACTCCGATATCCACACCATCATCCTCGACTTCGATTCGCCCGGCGGCCTTTACACCGGCCTCCCCGAGTGCGCCGATCTCATCGCCTCCATCGCCACCCGCAAAACCGTTATCAGCTTCACCGACACCCAATGTTGCAGCGCCGCCTACTGGCTCGGCTGCAACGCCAACGAATTCTATTGCACCCGCTCCAGCACCGTCGGTTCCATCAACGGCTTCATCGCCGGCATGGATACGAGCGAAGAATGGAAAAAAAATGGCTGGACCCTCGAGCTTTTCCGAGGAAGGACCGGCGATCTCAAAGCCATCGGCCTCGATGGCAAACCGTGGGAAGATCAGGAGCGCGAATTTCTCCAGGGGCAGGTGCAAAAAGGAGTCGATGAATTCGTCGCCACCGTCCAGCGCGGCCGTCATGGCATGGTCCCCGCCGAAGCGATGCGCGGCCAATGGTTCGATGGCGATCAAGCCCTCGGCGTGAACCTGGTAGACGGCCTCGTCGATAACATACAGGAAGTAGTAGACGCCTCCCTCGGCAGCCACTACCTGCAGGCCGCCGGCGTGATCTAATTTCCCGTCCCCCTTTTTGACATCACGTGGATCTCGTATGCCCGTACTAAATGCTGCACCCGCTGAGCAAACCATCGAAGAACACCCGGCTAATCCCGCGCCCGAAAATCCAGCTCCTGCGCCGGAAAAGAAAACGGTGCCCGCGCCCGATCCCGCTCCGGCCACTCCCGCAACCGCGGCCGCTGCTCCTCCCGCCAAGCCCAGCGTCTTTCAAAAAGCCGCTGCCATGTTGAAAGACAAAAGCGAGTTGATCGGCCAGATCTCCGCGCTCGAAGGAAGCAAAATCGCGCTCGAAGCCACCGTCTCGGATCTGCAGGCCAAACTCTCCGCCTCCAACGAACGCCTGACCAAGCTCGACATCGACATCAAAGAATTCGAAGCCACCGTCGAGAACCTGACCAAAGAAAAGAAAACCGTCAGCGCCGCCGTCGTAGATCAGGTCGCCGCCCTCGGTTTCTCGCAGGAGAAACTCCCCGCCGTCGTCGATGGCTCGGCTGACGGCGAAGCGCCCACCAGCATGGAAGCCTTTACCGCCAAACACGCCGAGCTCACCAAAACCGACGCCACCGCCGCGAGCAAGTTCTATAACCAATACGCCAAGAAGTTCGGCCTCTAGCTCTCCTCTTTTTGACACTCCCATTTCCGCAATAACCCAACCCTAATAACATGGCCAACTCCTTCGGCACGCTAAACACAACCCTCATCGCCCAAAAGACGCTCACCACGTTACTCGCGAAGTTCCCTCTCCTCAGCAAAATTTCGACGAATTTTAGCGATACCCCGCTTCTCTTCGGCCAATCGCTCAGGGTTAAGCTCGCCACCGCCCGCACCGCGATCGCTTACTCCACCACCAACGGTTATGTCCCGGCCGATAGCACCCTCACCGACACCACTGTTACCCTCAACCAGCACATCCACGACACCTATCAGGTCAACGACCAGGAAGCCACCAGCACCAACATCAATCTGATCGATAAGTTCGCCGGCCTGAGCGCCTACGCCCTCGGCCGCGCTATCATGGACGCGCTTTGGAATCTCGTCATTAACGCGAATTACGCCAATAGCACCACCGTAGCGGTCGGCGTCTTCGATCGCGCCGCCCTCATCGATGTCAATAGAGTCATGGATGACCGTTTCGTGCCCGACCTGGAGCGCCTTGCCATCCTTAACACCGCTTACTTCGCTGCTCTCAAGAAGGATCTGGTAGTTGTCTCAAATAACATCAACCCCGCCACCGAACGGCCGATCCAAACCGGCGTCCTACCCGATGTGGACGGCGACATGGTTATCAAAGTGGCTGTAGCCGATGCTAACGCCGAGAACTTGGCCGGCGCAGTCATGCTCCCCGAAGCGATGGCGCTCGCCACCACCGTCCCGAACGCGCCGCCCTCCGGCCTGCCGGTGCAAGGCAACGTCAACCTCATCCGCGACGAGAACAGCGGCCTCGCCATTCAGGTTCGTGAATGGTATGATTTCGCCCTCGGCCAGCATCGCCGCACCAGCACCCTTATGTATGGCGTCGCTGTCGGCAACCCCCTCATGCTCCAGCGCATCCTCAGCGCCTAACAAAGAAAGGACAGGATTAACGGGATTAACAGGATTTTTTGCCACCCAGAGCCTTCCCTGCTTCATCCTGAATAATCCTGTAAATCCTGTCTAAAAAATGCATCACGCGATTCTAGTTCACGAAGACGGCGGCAAACCATCCGCCCAGATCTTCGCTAACCGCCAGGAAGCCCGCGACGCCTTCCATAAGATCACGACTGGCACCGCTGCCCTTTACGAGCTAACCCGCAGCCAGGCGGTAAAGCGCGCCAACTACGACATCGTTCATAAGACCAACAAAAACGCCCTCGCCGACATGACCGAAGACCAGCTCCGGAGCGAAGCGCGCAAGCACAACCTCAGCGGCGCCGATAACCCGCAAGCCGATCGCACCGTCCTCCTCGGTGAGATCCAGCAGGACGAGCTGACCAAGCGCCTCGCCCATCGCCGCCCACTCTCGTCCACTCCCGAGGCTCCTCTCGCCAGGCCGCGCGCCAAAACTCCCGTCAAATGACCACGAAAAAGAAAGAATCGCCCGCCGCTGACAAGGAATCAGCGCCCACTACCGTCACGCCAGCGGTTCCGAAAAAGAATCTTTCCGACGCCGAGAAAACCGTCCTCGGTTCCTACGAATACAACAACACCCGCATGCAGCCCGGCTATTGCGAGACCGACCCGACCACCGGCCTGCGCCTCATCCATCCCGCGGCCAATCCACAGCAGATCAACCCGATCCACGACGACGCGCACGAAGCCGCCGCTACCGAGGAAGCCGCGGTTTTGACCGATAAGACTTCCACCCACCGGGAAAAGATCGAAGCCACCGAGCGTTCCAACGAAGCCGAAGGCGCTCCCAGCGCGAGAGCCATTAAGGCTCAAAACCTGGCGGTCGTGGACGACGCCATGAAACGCCAGAAAGTCGAGCAAAAGGAAGAGGAACGCAAACAATCACTTCAGGCCGCAGCCGACAAAGCGAACAAATAACATAGCAGTTGGTATGTTCATAGAGACCCGCGCCGGGCTTTGTTGCTTTCCCCGGCGCGGGGTTTTTTTTGCCGATGAACGCTAACTCTTTCCGGGCCTTCGCCAGCCGCGGCGCGCTCCTCCGCCGCAATCTTTACGGACAGGATGAGGCAGGCGATCCGCAAACCTTCGACTACGACGACGACACCGCGCGCGATGTGCGCGGCTATTACACCCCCATCCGTTACCAGCGCCAGCTCGACGAGCTCAACATGCGCGACGTGCACGATCTCGTCATTCGTATCTTTAAGGCCGAGTTGCCTCTCGTCGAGTTAGGCAAGCAATTCCGCTTCATCCAGGACGGCAAGGAAGTCGTAGTCCGGATCGACGAGATCGGCAGCCACCCCCTTAATCCCGAATGGGTCCTGGGCTGTAAGTCACTCATCTAATGCCTGCTCCCGATATCCAGTTCAGCGCCACAGTCAACGACGCCCAGCTCGATCGCAAGATCATCGAGTTCGCCGTCGCCACTCAGCGCTCCGTCAAGGATCTCGGCGAGCAAGTCATCAAAGGTCTGGTCAAGGATGTCATCGAGATCACCCCGCCCTACAGCGGGCGCGATCGCTCCGCCACCCGCGCCAAACGCGTCGGTGAGTTAGCCGTCTATCGCGACCTCGCCCTCATGGGTTTCTCGCCCGTCACAATCAAAGGTTATCGGGAGATCAATACCGTCTTCGGTCGCAAGGTCGCTCCGGTGCGGGTCAAGACAAAGCCCAACCCCCGCTTCGCAGATCCCGAGAGCCATCGCCGCGCCCGCCTCGCCAGCAAACACGGCGGCCGCCCTACTCGCGGCGGTAAACAAGCGTTCTACGTCGATAAGCGGCTCTTTACTCCGATGCGCAACCGTCTCATCAAAGAAGTCGGCCGCCTCGCCGCCGGCTGGATTCCAGCCGCTCAGCGTCTCGGCGTCGCTGTTCCCGCCTTCATCCTGCGCCACGCAGGCGATAACCACGGCGGCTCAATCGAGATCAGCTACGCCAACGGCATTCAGATCCGCGCCGTCAATCACATGCCCGGCGGCGCCGCCACCATCGCCGCCGATACCCAGCGCCGCATCGAAGCCGCCAAAGGCTACGCCATCGGCAAACTAACCCGCCAGCTCGAA
>JACDGM010000137.1 GCA_013815325.1 Chthoniobacterales bacterium | reverse complement strand
AGTGGATTCACCGTTTCATGCCAGCGTAAAATTCCGCGACCTGCAGGCCGAGAAATTGATGGCCAACGCCGGCGGCCCGCCAGGCATGATCGAAGGCCGGCTGGAGGGTTTCCTCGACGCCGCCGGCAAGACCGCCGATAGCAACGCGATCAGCGGCCGCGGCGAAATTTTTCTGCGCGACGGAAAGCTGGAGCAATACAGCCTGCTCGTCGCGCTTGGGCAGATCCTCCAGATCGACGAGTTAATGCAACTGCATCTGGAACAAGCGGAAGTTCATTTTCACATCAGCCCCGGCATCGTGACGATCGACCAACTGCTCCTGCGCTCGCCTAACATTCGCCTCTCCGCCACAGGCACGATCGACTTCAACGGCAAGCTGCATCTCGACTCACAACTCGCCCTGAACGATAAAATCCGGCGGCAGCTTTTCGCGCCGATTCGGGAGAATTTTCAACCGCTCAATCAGCCGCCGGGCTATGCCGCGGTCGCTTTTCACGTCAGCGGAACGATCGAACGGCCGAAGACGGACCTGATGGAAAGAGTAGTTGGGCACGACCTGCGCGATCTCGGCGGCGTCATCAGTAGCCTCTTCGGCCACGGGAAAAAGAAAAAGGCGCAAGCCGAACCATCGCCGGGCGCTTCGCTCGCTCCCTCTCCTTCGCCTAACGATGCCACGGCGAGCCCCCCGCCTAACGAAGCGCGGCCAGCCGCTTCGCTCGCACCCGCACCGACGCCATGAGAGTGATCGCCGGCAGCGCCGGCGGCATCCGGCTCGACGTCCCGAAAAATAACATTCGGCCGACGATGGACCGGGTAAAGGCCGCCATTTTTTCTAGCCTCGGCGAGCGCGTCATCCGCGCGCGGGTGCTCGATCTCTTCGCCGGCACCGGCGCGCTCGGGCTGGAAGCGCTTAGCCGTGGCGCCGCCTCGGCTATGTTTGTCGAGAGCGATGGCGCGGCCGTGAGTGCGATGGAGCGCAATCTCACCAAGACCGGGCTGAACGGTAGAATCCGCCGTCAGGACGTTTTCGATTTTCTCACTCACTCCAGCACTGCCGAGACCTACGATTTGATTTTTGCCGACCCGCCCTACGACAAATCCAAATTGGGTGACCCTTTCACGAAGTTGCTCCTGCGCAACGATCGCCTGCCCCGGCGCCTAACGAGTGAAGGAATTTTTGTGCTCGAGAAGCGGCCCTCCGAGCGCTTGCCGGCGACGGATTTCTGGGAAGTGGGGCGGCGCAAGACTTACGGCGCGACGGAGACGGTCTTCTTCCGGGCCGCGTCCGACGTTGTCCGCTCATGAACGCAGAATTTGTTTCTGGGTAGCGCATGCGTCCCCGCGTGCTGGTTGACGCGTCTCGCGGCGACGAACTTCCTGAACTGTAAAACACGGGAGAGACTGGCCGCTCCAGATGAACATCAAGTTACAAAAAAAAGTTAGTCGCGGTGGAACACGGCGACCAGCACGCGCCGCAACGCAGCGAGCGAGGCCGGGCTTTCAAACGGTGCGCTAGCCGAGCTGCTCCGGCCTCGTAATGGTCCCTAAATGATCCGCCTAATCTACAACCTGCTCTTCCCTTTCGCCGTTCTCGTTTTTTTGCCCGGCTTCGTGGTGAAGATGCTGCGCCGTGGGAATTATCGGGACAAGTTCGGCCAGCGATTCGGGTTTTATGATGACGAGACTCGCCGCGCGCTCTCCGCAGCCCATAACACTTGGGTGCACGCCGTCAGCGTGGGCGAGGTTATGATCGCACTCAAGCTCGTGGCGAGCATGAAAGAGAGTGAGCCCGCGCTCCGCGTCGCTCTCACCACAACCACAACAACCGGCTTCGCCCTCGCGCGTCGCAAGGCGCCGGATTGGATCGAAGTGATCTACACGCCGCTCGATTTCTGGCCCATCATGCGCCGCGCTTTTACGCTTATTCGGCCGGACCGTGTCATTCTCGTGGAAGCGGAGGTGTGGCCGAACCTGAGCGCGATCGCACACCGGCGGGAAATTCCGCTCGCGCTCGTCAACGCGCGTCTCTCGCCCCGCTCGGAGCGCCGCTTTCGGAAATTCAACCTGCTCGTTAGGGCAAATTTTCAAAAGCTCGGCCTGGTCTGTGTGCAGGAGCCGGAAGATGTCGCGCGCTGGGAATCGTTAGGCGTGTCTCGGGCGCGGATTCATCCGGTCGGCAGCATCAAATTTGATCCGGAAAACGTCCAACCGCATCCAGCGCAACCGCGGTCAGTTTTGCAAACGTTGGGCATCGATCCGGCCCGGCCGATCTTCCTGGGCGGAAGCACCCATCCGGGAGAAGAGGAGCTTTTGGCTGGCGTTTTCCAACAGCTTCGCAGGGAGTTTCCCAATCTCTTCCTCATCATCGCGCCGCGCCACGTGGAGCGTTCGCGCGCGATCGCGAATCGGCTGCGCGACCTAGGGTTGGCGCTGATCTGTCGCAGCGACGTGGACGCCGCGCCGGCGGCGCATAACTGCCTGCTTCTCGACACCACTGGTGAGCTGCGCGATTGGTATTCGGTTGCGACGCTTGTCTTTATCGGGAAAAGCCTGACCGCGCGCGGCGGGCAGAATCCAGTGGAAGCGATCGTCGCGGATCGCCCGGTTGTCTTCGGCCCGCACATGGAAAACTTTGCCCGCCTGGCCCATTCCCTGGTCGCGGCGGGAGGCGCACTCCAGCCTAACGACGAAGCTGGCCTAACCATAACGGCGGCCGGCCTTTTACGCGACTCCGACGCGCGCGTGCGCCTTGTCCGCAATGCCCGCGCCGTTCTCGATCGCCACCGGGGGGCGACCACGCGCACCGTGGGACTGCTAAAAAACCTGCGCGCCTCCGTCGCCTGAAATCCCTTGCCAGAAGGGGGTCGGCTCCGGATATTGGGCGCTCTCCTGACCCTATCGTCCAGTGGCCTAGGACACCGCCCTTTCACGGCGGTAACACGGGTTCGAATCCCGTTAGGGTCGCAGCTGCCTCTCAGAAGTAAACTTCGGAAATTCTTCTCGCAGTCTTACGCTCTGAACACGAAGAACCGCGATTCTGATGATCACTCAGCGCGAGTCCGCCGCGTTGAAACTTACTATGATCGGACACGCGGAGGATACGTCACATCGTCGCGTTATCTCTAGACGGCAGGCGTTAGGCTACTCCCGCGGATTGGCGGTAGCACGGGGTCGAGCAGTCGAGAGCTTGGATAACACTTTCCTTCCCTGCAAAAGCACGCCTTCCACGTCTGGTGTTTGCCGGGCCCGCTCTCTTGCTTGATCAGTTTTGCCCTAACTCATCGACGCGAACGTTTGCGTCGAAGGCCGGTTAGCACCTACTCACTTACTGCACGGATTTTTCGCCGCAGATCAGTGAATTCAAACGCGCCGCCGGCCGCTGCTGCGAGAAGACCGAGCAGCGCGTAGTGATGCTTGATTCCATGCGGAGGAAGCGCGCGCCGCTGCGCGATTGTCGGCGTAGTTGTTTTCTCGCTCGCCTCCTCCCATGCCCACTCAATGTCGCGGCTGACCACCCGCGCCGGGATGAGCCAGTAGTCGCCGGAATGAAATTTATAGGTCGCCGGAGCAGCTGGGGCTGGGAACTGAATCTGCACGCCATCTTCAAGTGCGAACCACTTGTCGTATTGAATCGTGATCGCTCCTTCATCCAATGTAATCACTTCGGTTTCCTCCTGGTCCCAGCGCCGCACCTTTGCCTTATTCCCAAAATTCTTTCGAGCAAATATGCCTTTCGTCGTGGCTTGATCGATCGTGAGCGACCCGGCTTCGGTCTCCTTTAACTGAACGAGCGTCCCCGGTACGCTTTCGAGATCCTGCCGATCGTCACTTAGCTCGATCCACTGGCCTGGGGCGAAGCCCCGCGCCTCATCGCGGCTTGCCGTCACCTTCAAAATCTCGCCCTCGCCATCCAACCAGGCGGCGGCGACTGAGCCGTTATCACGCGACCACTTGAACGTGGCTGCGTTGCTCATCGCGGCTTTGGTTTCCCCGTCCCATGCTGGGCCGCGCCTGTGAATCTCGACGCGGTAAAGCTGATTTTCCATTCCGCGATAGACGGATTCGGGCGAGTTAACACAAGGGTCGCCGCTCTCGACCTGCTCCTCGATGCCCGCGCGAAGAAGTCCGCGACTTGTCCATTGCGCTTCCCTCCATGCGTCAAACTTGGAATGCAGATCGCGCAACTTCGCGAGCTCAGCCTTTGTCGTCGCCGGGAGTTTCACCATCGCGTCTTCCTCTTTTCTCAGCTCTCGCGCCCTTACCACCCAGGTGATCCTGGCGCGCGTTGCAGTATCGGGCCCGCCCAATGCCTTTTCCCGAATGCCGTCATCTTCGATCGGCGTGACGTGTCGCTCCCATACGTCGAGATAAATCAAGACGGCCTGCTTGTTTGTCAGACCTGACGCCGCCGCCGCCTCGAAGGCCAGCTGCGTGGAGGGTTGGGGGATAGAAGCGAAATCATCGATCTCGGCCAGGATGCCATTCACGTAGTAGCGGCCCGGTGCGATCAAGACCTTTTCCTCCTTCAGCCGCGCAATCAGCTCCTCCTCTTTATCAGCGCCCAGTTTCAGCGCTTTGATGTCCGCGTCTGAATCAAACAACTCAAATCCACAGGCATCTTCAGGCCCTGCGCCCGGCCCGATCATATCTGTGGTCAGAACGCGGAGGTAATGGAGTAAAATACTCACCTGCTCGTTCCAATCGGCGTCGAGCTGGACGCGACCTTGTTGCATGAGGACGCGGCTGAATTGTTTCACGCGGTCAAAGGTGTCGCGGGTGATGTCGTTTTTCATGATGTGACTCCTAGGTGACGTAGATGATGCCGGTTTCAATCCCGGCGGGAGTGAATTCGTCGAGCCGCGCGCGCAAATTGAGCGCGCGCTGCGGTTGAAAAAGATCGTGGAAGACGCCCATCTCCGATTCGTCGTCGGCGCCGCGAGCGATTTCTTCTGGGCAGCCCAGCGCTCCCTGACAATAAGCGGGTGAACCGTAACGCATGCTGTTGAGCTGCGGCCGCACCCGGCTGCGCGCGCGCGCCCGGGCGCGCGACTTATCGTTAGGCGAAGCACTCGGGAGGAGCTTTGTGAGTGCGGCCCGTTCCGCCAGATCGGGCTGGCATTCGTAACGGCGCGGGGTGCGCGATTCAGGGACGACGTAGCAAAAACGCACGCAACCGATCTGCCGCCGCGCCACACAGGTGTGTCCCGCGAAGATGCAATTCTCCCCCAGCCGCAGCACATGCGTGTGAATTTCGCCGAGGACAGTGGTGCGGACGATGGTAAGCGCGGAGTGCGCGATTTCGCTGCCGCCGGGACGGGAGAGCGCGGCTTGCTCGAGGCTGGTCGCGTCCAGCACACTATCGGTGATGCGTAAGTCAATCGGCTCCGCACGCACTTCGTCTTCGTGCACGCGCACTGCGCCAAGGATGCTGTGCTCGATACTGACGCGGCCTTGGAGGTTGCGCAGGTGAAGGCTTCCCTTGGCCGGCTGACAAGGCGCGCAATCGCATTCCAATGTCCAGCCCGGCACCAATGTGCAGTGCCGGATGACCACATCGATGGGCGCCGGCTCGAGTATGTCCGCTGCATTTTGCGGATCGTTCGCCATTTCGACGGATTCGACGGCAGACGCGCCCGGCTCGCTTCTCGTTAGGCTGGAAGCGGCGGTCTTCGCGGCGCGCTCGGACGCCTTTGCCTCTGGTTTGCGCGCCTTGCCCTCTTTGCCTGGCTTCTCCCGCTTGTCCGGCTCGTAGTGTTCCGAGGTGCGTTCGGCGGCTTTGATCTGCACGCTTCGCCCGGTGATGAGCAACCCATCCAGGACAAGGCGGCTCCCCGCATTCATCACCACGCTCAGTGCGTCAGGCTCGTTCCCTTTGTGATCGAGCAAGCGAATGATCGGCCGCGTGCCTGCCGCCGCGCGGATCTGCAAACTGTGTTGAGCGGGAATTTCGAACTCCACCGGGTCGTCATAAATCTCACTCTCGGTCAGCTCGATCACCGCGCTTGGCGGCCTCGGTGTTTTCGTGCTCCACTCCTCGAGTCGCGCGCGGAGCTCACCCGGCGCGGCGAAAAGAATTTCTGCCGCGGGTGGCTGCGAGATCGGCCGCCGATATTCCCCGCCGCCGATGTCAGCGCTAAAGCCGTAATGATAGGAGACCCAGACGCCTTTTGGCGGTGTCTGTTCCGGTGGAAAAACAATCCGTCCGCACGTCGGATCGACCGCGATATGATCGTCCTCCGGCTTGTAAGCCCAATCGGATAAATCCATGGGGACTATCTTTGTTGGCGGAATCAAACCGTTTTCATCTGCGCCAGGCCATTCGGGAGCGCGGATCGCCAGGCTCTTCTCCCCACGCCGCACGCTGTCGAGATCGCCGTAATAATTCGCCGATGCTTCCACTCGCTTGATCCGCCCGTTGTCGAGGATCGGCTCCTCGAATGCTCGCAGACGAATCGGGGCTGGCACATTCAACTCGTCTGCAATGTGCGTTACTTCGGTTTCTGGCTGCGGGTGAGTGAAGAGCGGCGAATCGTTCCCCAGCACGCTGAAGGTGAAACAGTTTTCGCC
>JACDGM010000056.1 GCA_013815325.1 Chthoniobacterales bacterium | reverse complement strand
GCGTCGTTAGGCTCGGGCGTGAATTTGAGGCTGCTGCGATTCATGTCGGGCGCCAGAATGGGAACGCCCATTCGTTTGCATTCGGTCACGAAGACCGAGATTTTCTCCGTGTTGTTGATCTCGTTGCTGAGCAGGCCGGCCATGAATTCGACCGAATAATGCGCCTTCAAATACGCGGTCTGATAACTGATCACGCCGTAGGCCGCGCTGTGACTTTTGTTGAAGCCATAGCCAGCGAATTTTTCCAGCAGATCGAAAATCGCGTTGGCCTTTTTCTCCGGGATCTTGTTCGTGCGCGCGCAGCCGGCGACGAAGTTGGCGCGCTCTTTCGCCATCTTGCCCTTGTCCTTTTTCCCCATCGCGCGCCGGAGCAGGTCGGACTGGCCTAACGAATAGCCGGCGAGCCGGTTGGCCGCCGCAGTCACCTGTTCCTGGTAGATCATGACGCCGTAAGTGTCGGCACAGACTTCCTCCAGCAACGGATGCTCGTATTTTATTTTTGTTAGGCCGCGCTTTCGCTTGATGTAGTCGCCGATCAGATCCATCGGGCCCGGCCGATAGAGCGCGATCAAAGCCATGATGTCGTCGAGCTTTTGCACATCCAGTTGTTTGGAGACGCTCGTCATGCCGCCCGATTCCATCTGGAAAAGGCCGACCGTTTCGCCCCGGTTGTAGAGAGAAAAACTGGCTGCGTCATCGAGCGGGATGTTCTTGAGCGAAAAGCCGGGCTCGCGCTGGCGGATCAAGGTCAGCGTGTCCTCGATCACGGTCAGCGTTTTCAGCCCGAGGAAATCCATCTTCAGCATCCCGAGATCGGTCAACGGCCCCATCGCGTATTGACTAAGAACTTCGTTGCCCTTCGAATCGCGGCAGAGCGGAACGTACTCGGAGAGATCGCGATCGCTGATCACGACGCCAGCGGCATGCACTCCCGCGTTGCGCGAGAGGCCTTCGAGCAAGCCGGCGTACTCCCAGAGCTGCCGCGTGGCCGGCTCGGTCTCGATCGCCCTTTTTAGGTCCGGCGTCTTCTCCGCGGCCGCGGCGAGCGTGATGTTCAACTCGTTAGGGATCATTTTCGCGATCCGGTCGCAATCGGCGTAGCTCAGACCCATGACGCGGCCGACATCGCGCACCACGCTTTTCGCTTTCAGTTTTCCGAAAGTGATGATCTGGGAGACGCGACGCTCGCCATATTTCTGCCTGACGTATTCAAGCACTTCCCCGCGGCGCGCTTCACAAAAATCGACATCAATATCCGGCGGGGAAATGCGCTCCGGATTAAGGAAACGTTCGAATTGCAAACCAAACTGGAGCGGATCGATGTCGGTAATCTCGAGCGCATAGGCGATGAGCGAACCGGCCGCCGAACCGCGACCCGGGCCGACCGGAATTCCGCGCTCTTTGGCAAAATGAATGAAGTCCCAAACGATCAGAAAATAGCTGACGAAGCCAGTCGTCTCGATGACGTCGAGTTCCTTCGTTAGGCGGGCGAGCAATTCCGCATCGGTCGCCGCGCGTTCGCCGAAACGTTTGCGCAGCCCGGCGGCGCAGAGTTCCCGCAAATATTCGCTGCGCGTTTTTCCCTCCGGTGGGGTGTATTCAGGAAATTTGGAAGACCCGAAATCGAGCTTCAGATTGCAGCGTTCCGCGATCGCGATCGTGTTCGAGAGCGACTCAGGGTGATCGTCGAAGATCGCGCGCATTTCCTCGGCGCCTTTGAAATACAGCTCCGGCACATAGCGCATCCGTTTTTCGTCCTGCACCATTTTCCCGGTGCCGATGCAAATCATGACGTCGTGCGCTTCGTGGTGGCTGCGCTCAAGAAAATGAACGTCGTTCGCCGCGACCAGACCGAGTCCAAACTCCTTCGCCAGATCCGGGAGGACGCGATTGCACTTCCGTTGCGCTTCGATGCCGTGATCGTGCAACTCGATGAAGAAATTCTCCGCGCCTAAAATATCGCGAAACGTGGCCGCACTTTCGCGCGCTTTGCCGAGCTGATCGGCCTGAATGGCCATGTTGATCTCGCCCTTGAGACAACCGCTCATCCCGATCAATCCCTCGGAATGTTTGGCGAGCAGCTCCTTGTCGATTCGCGGCTTGTAATGCATCCCTTCGAGATGCGCGGTCGACATCAGCCTAACGAGATTCTTGTAACCGGCTTCGTCGCGCGCGAGAAGGGTAAAATGATGGGCGGCGTCGCGCTGCGAGTTGGGCCGGTCCTTGATCGAACCGGGCGCCATGTAAGCCTCCACGCCGATGATCGGTTTGATCCCAGCCGCCGTCGCCTCCTGATAAAAATCAATCGCCCCGAAAAGGTTTCCGTGATCGGTAATGGCGACCGCCGGCATCTTCAATTCGGCTGCCTTTTCCATCAACTGCTTCATCCGCACCGCGCCATCGAGAAGCGAATACTCGGTGTGGAGGTGGAGGTGAACGAAAGAGTCGGCCGGCATTCGAGGCCACTATAAACTGGGCGTTCGGGGCGGCAAGAATTCGGCGCTTGCGTTGCCCGTGCGCTTTCTGATTTTCTTCAATCGGTCGCCGTTGAAAATCAGCTGGAGACCTCCACTTTAAATCACATGAAAAAACTCGAAGCGATCATCAAGCCATTCAAACTCGAGGAAGTAAAAGAGGCGCTCGCCGAACTTGGCATCGAAGGGATGACGGTGACGGAAGTGAAAGGCTTCGGGCGTCAGAAAGGGCACACCGAGATTTATCGCGGGAGCGAGTACACGGTCGACTTTCTGCCGAAGGTCAAAGTGGAAGTGGTCCTGGCCGACGACATGGTCGAGAAAGCGGTCAGCGTGGTGGTGAGCGCGGCCAAAACCGGCAAAATCGGTGATGGCAAAGTTTTCGTGATACCAGTCGAGCACGCGGTTCGAATTCGGACCGAGGAAGTCGGGGAAAAGGCGGTGTGAAGCAGTTGATGGAGCCTTCCAGCAAGCTATCCATCAACTCTCAACCATCAACCTCCCAACCCATGCCTAACGAAAAGAAATCCGCATCCGACGTCAGCAAGATGATCAAGGACCACGAGATCAAACTCGTGGATTTCAAGTTCACCGATCTCCCCGGCTCGTGGCAGCATTTCACCACCACGCTGACCGAGTACAACGAGGACATTTTCACCGAAGGCCTCGGGTTTGATGGCTCGAGCATTCGTGGTTGGAAGGCGATCAATGCTTCCGACATGCTCGTCATCCCCGATCCCGATAGCGCGTGGGTCGATATTTTTAATGCCGAGCCGACGCTCAGTCTCATCTGCACGATCGTCGAGCCGATCACGCGCGAGCCTTACAGTCGCGACCCGCGCGGGCTGGCGGAAAGGGCGGAGGCTTATCTGCAAAGCACCGGCATCGCGGACACGGCCTTCTTCGGGCCGGAGGCGGAATTTTTTATCTTCGACGACGTCCGCTACAACTGCACCGGGAATGCGGCGTCGTATTCGGTCGACAGTAGCGAAGGGCATTGGAATAGCGGGCGCGAAGAGTTCCCAAATCTCGGCTACAAGATTCGCGCGAAGGAAGGCTACTTCCCGGTCGCGCCCGCGGACACATTGCAGGATTTGCGTAACGAGATGTGTCTCGAACTAGAAAAAGCAGGCATCGCGATCGAACGTCAGCATCACGAAGTCGCCACGGCCGGGCAGGCGGAAATCGATATCCGCTTCGCGCCGCTCAAAGTGATGGGCGACTGGATGCAGTATTACAAATACATCGTCCGCAACGTCGCGCGGCGGCACAACAAGACCGTTACTTTCATGCCGAAGCCGCTCTTCGGCGACAACGGCTCGGGCATGCACACGCACATCTCGCTCTGGAAAGAAGGGAAGCCGCTTTTTTCTGGGAACGGCTACGCCGGCTTGAGCGACATGGCGCTCTTTTTTATCGGCGGCATTCTGAAGCACGCGCCCGCACTTACGGCGATCACGAACCCGACCACGAACAGCTACAAGCGGCTCGTCCCGGGATTCGAGGCGCCCGTGAATCTCGCTTATTCGGCGCGGAATCGGTCGGCCGCGATTCGTATCCCGACCTACTCGGCGAATCCGAAATCCAAGCGGATAGAATTCCGCACGCCGGACGCAGCGGCCAATCCCTATGTCGCGTTCGCAGCGCTCTTGCTCGCCGGACTTGATGGAGTGCAAAACCGGATCGACCCAGGCGATCCCCTCGATAAAAATCTTTACGAATTGCCGCCGGAAGAGCTGGCTGATGTTCCAAGTGTGCCGGACTCGTTAGGCGGAGCGCTCGCCGCGCTGCAGGCAGATCATGCGTTCCTTCTCCGCGGAGACGTTTTCAACGCCGACTTCATCAGCAATTGGATTGAATTGAAGCAGAAGGAATACGACGCGCTCCGGCTCCGGCCGCATCCGTACGAATTTCAGATGTATTACGACGTTTGATGCGGGTCGCGCCTCGGAGGGACTCGCCGCGGCGAGTCCAGGTCGTCGGCGCAGGCATTGTCTCGCAAACTGGACGTGCGGAAGCACGTCCCTTCGGGGCGGCCTTCGTTAGGCGCGGCGCTCTTCGGTGCAGCGAGCGCCCTTTCCCCATCCGGGAATTGCCTTGCATGGGGCGGCGGATCGTCCGATGCTCTTCCCTATGAACTTCTTCGCCTTGCTCTCCAACTTCGGCGGCCCCGATTTGATCATTATTCTCTTGATTGTCCTCGTCCTTTTCGGAGCAAAAAAATTGCCGGAGCTGGCGAAAGGCATGGGCCAAGCCGTGAAGGAATTCCAGAAGGCAAAGGACGAGTTCAGTGACGAGCTGCATAGCGCGGGTAAGACGACCTCTCCGAAGCCCGACGTTCGCCAGGCGGAGGCTAGCGTGCCGCGGATTCCAGACGCGCCAACCGCGCGCGAGGTGCCGCCGGCGCCGCGAGTGGAAACGCCGGAAGCGGAAGTGCGCGCTGCCCGCGAAGTTTAAGCGCAGCGCGCTCTCACGGTTTGCCGGCTGCCTGCTCGCACCGGCTTCACGATTCAGCGGCTCCGCACTTTAGGCGATGACAGCGGACGCCTTTTCGTCTAAGCATACCGTCCAAAAAATTTCCATGGCCGAAGACGATCTCCGTACCCGCATCAAAGAGATGATGGTACAAAGCCTCATGCTCCAAACTCCCGCCGACCAGATTGGCGATGACCAACCGCTTTTCGGTGCGGGCGGCCTGGGCCTGGATTCGATCGACGCGCTCGAACTCGTCGTGAGCATGGAGAAAACCTTCGGCGTCGGCGTGCCGAATTCCGAGGTGGCGGGCAGGGCGCTCCAGACCGTCAACTCGATCCACGACTACATTCTCGAGAAACGGGAGCGCCCCGCGGCCTAACGACGCTCCTATCCGTCCGGCCAGGTCTCGGCGAGGTTGATCGCGTCGATCAAGTGCCGGTAACGCCCGAAAGCGTAACGGTGAGGAGTAAATACAAGGCGCGGGAAATGCGCGATCTCGGGCTGGTTGCTCTCCTGCGGCAACGGGCCTGTCTGCTCGATCTTTCCGCTCCGCAGAAGATCGGCGAATTCTTTGTTCAAATCCGCCAATGCCTTCTCCGTGAGCCGGTGGCTGAGCCGAAAAACCAGGCGCGATCCCACCCAGCGTGACGACCGATAATTTTTGTAGAAGAGCACGATCTCCGCGACCGCGTCCTCGACGGTGTGCGCGATTTTGATGAAGTTGAAGTCTTCTTCCGAGATGAGCCCTTGCTTGAGCAGGTGATCGATCAGGAACCGCATCCACGTTTCCCAATAATTTCCGTCGGGTCGATCGATCAGCACGATCGGAATGATGAGCGCTTTCCCCGTCTGCATGAGGGTGAGCGCTTCGAAGCCCTCGTCCATCGTCCCGAAGCCGCCCGGGAAGAGCGCGTAGGCGGAGGTCTCCTTCACGAAGTTCAATTTGCGGGTGAAAAAATAATTGAAGTTGATGAGCTTCGGGTCGCCGTGAATGATCTCGTTAGGCCGCTGCTCGAAGGGCAGACGAATATTTAAGCCAAAACTGTTCTCCCGACCGGCGCCACGTTGCGCTGCGCCCATGATCCCATCGCCGCCGCCGGTGATGACCATGTAATTGTTCACCACCATTTGCCGGCCAAATTCCTCCGCCAACTGCGCATCGGGATCGGCCGGAGCAGTGCGGGCGGAACCGAAAACGACAACTTTTCTGCGGTCGCGAAATGGGGCGAATATCTTCGCGGCATAACGCAGCTCTTTGAGCGAGCGGTTCATGAGCTTGAGGTCGCCGGTGCCCATGCCGTCGCGCGCCATCTTCAGCGCGGTCGCGATCAGTTCTTCGATGAGCTCGGGCGATTTGCCGCCGCCCCAATCCGCCACGAGCTGGTGGATACGGTCTTCAAATTCCGAGCCGAGGTAGGACGTCCGGCGCACCGGTTGGTCCACCACAGCGCTGCCAGTAAAATCTTCCACAGCTGGGAATGGAGCCAGTTTCGCGCCGCCGGACAACTGGAACGGGGCCGTTAGGCTGATTCGAGATCGGCCAGAATCTCGTGCATGTGCCGGATGGGAAGCGAATAATGCCCTTCGTTCTCGACCAGGCGCGGCGTGCAATTCGGGAGGCGCTCGCCGAGTTCGCGCGCCAGTTGCCAATGGAAGCTGCGATCCTTCCGGCCATGCCAGAGCCGCACCGGCGCCTTGATTTCCTCCAGCGGAAAACCCCAAGGCTGCGCATAGATTTCCGCGTCGGTCATCAGCCCATCAGCCGAGGCGCGCCAGGCCTGCCGTTGACTTTCAAAGCAAGCCTCAAAAGCCGCCACATCGCGCATCACTGCCGCGTCACAAGGCTGGAGAAGTTTGAGCAGCATTGGCCGCAAACGGATGGGCAACTTGATTGACAAAAACGGCCGCGCGACGTGAAACGAAAAGCGCAACAACTCCCGGTGACGCGGATAAAAAAAGAGCAGCCAACGGTAGAACGACAGCAAACCATCATGATCCGCTAACTCCGCGAGCGGCGGCGCGCCGCTCACCACCGCGATGGCGCGCACTCGTTCCGGCATTGCCCACGCGGTCGCGAAAGCGTAAGGTGCGCCCCCGGAAATCCCGAGAATCTTAAACTGCCCGATCCCCAACTTGTCGGCGATCTCGGCGAGGAGCGGAGGCCAATCGAGCAGCGTGCGCTTCGGATGAAACGAGGAGTCTCGAATCCCTGGCCGATCGGGTGAAATGATGCGCAGGCCGAGATCGCGTGCCGCCGCATCGGTCAGCTCTCCCATCGTGCGCGAGCTCGGCCAGCCATGACAAAAAAAGATCGGCGCTCCGCTCCTGCTGCCGTATTCGGAAAAGGCGACGGAGCGATCGCGAGAGAGCTCGATAATTTCGTTAGGCTGTTTCATACGCTGCCGACAAAAAATTGACGGGAAAAGAGGCCCTCGACATCATAGCTTGATGCCGTCCATGACGATTCGGAACATTCCGCTCGACCTCTACCTCGAGCTCCAGCGGCAAGCGAAATTGCACAATCAAGTCTGGAAGAAGAGGTGCTCGCGATCCTTCAGGCAAGCATCGAAATCGGGGCGCCGAAGCTTGCGGCGCGCGAGACGCGTCCTCCTGCCTGGCGAATCGTTTGATTCAAGGGGAGCGCCTGCGCCTCGCACGTGGGCGATGGCGGAGCGCACGCGCTCCCAGCCACGAGTGGACGCGTGCGAGTCATCGCGCTACGCTGCGCCCGAACCACCCGATGCCGCAATTTTCTTATCGTGCACGCAATGCTCAAGGCGGTCTCGTCGAGGGCGTGCTGAATGTCGCCGACCGCTCGGTCGCGATCCGCCAGATCGAGCAACTGCAGTGCATCCCGATCCGGATCGAAGCGATCGCCACCGGACCGGAGGTCGTAAAAGACCGGGCATCGGCGAGCGCCGCAGCCACGCAAAATCTGAAGGTGCCGCACAGCCAGCTCCTCGTTTTCACCGAGCAGCTAGGCCATTTGCTTCAGGCCGGGATGACGCTCGATGAGAGTCTCGGCGTACTCGAGAAACGGTTGAAACAACCGCGCGTTCAGCAGATGACGCACTCGCTCCACCAGGCGCTGGTCGATGGCCGCAGTTTTTCTCTGGCGTTGCGCGATTTCCCGCGCGTCTTCTCACCGCTCTACGTGAACATGGTCGGAGCGGGCGAAGCAAGCGGCGCGCTCCCGGAAATCCTCACGCGCGTGGTGCAGCATCTGATGCAGGAAAAAAACCTGCGCGATCGCGTGCAGCAGGCGCTCATTTATCCCGCCTTCCTCGCGCTCGCCGGCTCGGCTTTGATCATTCTTTTCATCACCTTCATGGTGCCGCAGCTGACGACTTTCATGGCGCAAACCGGCGGCGTGCTCCCGTTGCCGACGCGCATTTTGCTCGCGTCGAATCACCTCATTGTCGGCTACTGGTGGCTCTTTATCTTGCTCGTCGTGGCGGGGTCGGCGGGGTTTCGCGCTTTCGTCCGAGGGGACGAGGGGCGGCTGGCTTGGGACCGCTTTCGTTTGTCCATTCCGGGTTACGGCCGGATCAAGCGCCACCAGTATTATGCCCAGTTTTCGCGAACGTTAGGCACGCTCATGGAGAACGGCATTCCGCTGCTCAAGGCGCTCGACCTGGTCACGGAGATTGCGGCCAACAAATATCTCGAAAAGAAACTGCGCGACGTCCGCCGGTCGGTGATCGACGGGGCTAACCTCTCGAGCGCGCTCGCTGCGGAGAAGTTGTTCCCCGAGCTTCTTACCGACATGATGGCGGTCGGCGAGCAGACGGGCCATTTCGCGAAGACGATGCAAACGATCGCTGACGTTTACGAGCGGGAACTCGAGCGCACGGTGCAGATTATTTCTTCGTTGATCCCCCCTGTCATCATTGTTTTCATAGCGATAATCGTCGGCTTCGTGGTTTACAGCATTCTTTCGGCCGTATTCGAAATGACGCACAGTTTGCAGTTCCGACCCCACTGAGTTACCCTCGCCGCCGACATGCTTCTCCGCGTCGTCGCGCTCGCTTTTCTCCTCGCCGTTTTGCCCTCGGCGCGTGCGCAACAGGCCGTCCCGACCGGTGCCGAGGATTGGGTGAAACCGAGCCAATCCGCGACCGCGGCGCCCGAGAGCGCGTGGCTGGATCTGCGCCAGATCGAATCGTCCCACGCCACGACCCAGGCCGCGCCGTCGTGGGTCGAGTCGGTTTCCTTCAACTCCACGCAAACGCAGCCGGAAGCGCCCGCGCACAGCGTCTTTCGCATCCGCATCGTCCGGCCTAACGAGGACTGCCAGATCCTTCTCTTTCGGCTTTTCTTTGATGACGATCCTCGGCAGCAGCCGGAGTTGGTGGCCTGGGATGAGTCGGGCTCGCAGGTCCTCCGCTCGGGCTCGTTAGGCGAAGGCACCGGTCTGCCGACATCGACAAGTTCGATCGTGCCGATGATCGGCGTGACGGCGATCGACCTTGAGGTGCCGGGTAATGGCCGCTCCGTCCGCGGGGCTTATCTCGATTGGATGAAAACGACGACGGTGATGCACCCGATTCATAGCGAGCAGCGCGACCTGATGCCGGAGCCCTTTGCGGCGGCGGCGCCGCTCCGGACAAAGGGAGAAGATTCGGAAATTTACGGCACCGTGACGGCGCCGCTCGCCCCGGGAACAATTCCCCTGGAGCCGAGCGTGGAGAAAAGTGGGCGGTTCCAATTCGAGCTCGAATCGCAGCCGCTCGTCGCGCTTCTTTCTTTCGAGCTGGCGAGTCCGCAGATCGATGCTGCACCGGAGATCTACATCAATGGCGCCGACCTGGGAGCGGTCTCGTTAGTCCTGCCCGATCTGGCTGACCCAGCCTATCGAGGCGTCTCTCGCGCGTTGCTCGATGACATGAAATTTCAGTACACGGGCTGGATCCGCTCGCAGATCACAGTACCCGGCTCAGCCTTGAAGGCGGGAACGAACGATGTGATCGTGATGGCAGCGGCCGGGACGCCGAAGTCGGCGATCCGGGCCACGCAGATACAATTGAAATATCTTTGGGATAAATCCGACTACCTGCTCCTGCCCTTGAAGTAATTCCGTCCTCGTCGTTATGCGCAAAAATCAAAGTGCGTTCACTCTCCTCGAGATCATGCTCGTAATCTCGATCATTGTCGTCCTCTTGGGCGTGGCCATTTATCGGCTGCGGGGGAATCTGGAAAGCAGCAAATTCGTGGCGGTGCAGGCCGATATTCAGAGCATCCGCACGCAACTGAAGGTCTACGAAAGCTTCAACGGTTTCGTGCCGACCAGTGAGCAGGGTCTGCAAGCTTTGGTTTCGCGTCCATCGACGGATCCCCAACCCAATCGCTGGACGCAACTGCTCGATTCAGTCCCGAAAGATCCATGGCACATCGAATATATTTACGTGAGCCCGGGTCGTAAAAATCCGGAGAGCTACGATCTCTACTCCGCCGGTCCCGATCGCAAGCCAGACACCGCCGACGACGATTACGGCAACCCCTGACGGATGACGGGCGGCCAAACACCGCGCTTTTGCTGTCAGCCGCAGCTCGCGCCGTGGAAGCGCAGCCTCGCGGGGCTACGGCCCGGGCTCGTCGTCAGGCAAGTTTGGTGTCGTTTGCGGACGCGGGTATTGTTGCGCGCCACCCACGTTCCGGCGAATAACCGACCGCGTATGAGGGGGCGGCGTCGGGATAGTCGGCAAAGTCATCGGGCGGGGGAACGGCATCGGCAGATTCACCGCTGAACGATTGGGAATGCCTGGCACGCCCGGCTGCTGACGCGAGACCTGCGCCGCCGGATTCTGGATCGCCTGGCTGAGCACCGCCTCGTTGAAGCTCAAGGTCGCGTACTGCCCGTCCTTCGAGATCGTCACCTTGGTTTCGCCCACGCGATCGGACCATTGGATGTTCGGGACCGAGTAGCCGTGCACCATCCCGCTCGTCGTTAGGTATTCCTTGAAGTCGCGATTGGTCGTCGAAGCGATCGTGACGAAATCGCCGGTCTCGGAATGTCCGGCGTTGGCAACGTAGAGGTCTTTGGCAAAATCGGGCGTGCCCGCGACCGGCGCGCCGGCCGTCGCCACGGCAAAGGGCGAGTGCTTCAGCATCGGCTCATAACGCGAAAACGGTTCCGCCTTCGGCAGGTCGTCGGCCGCCCAGGCGATCGTCAGGCCAAGGCAGAGCAGGCCGAGCAAAGGTAAAGAATATCTTTTCGTCGTCATCATTTGCCGCCCGCGGCCTTGAACCATTTCGCGATCTTGAAGCGCCCGCGCATTATGGTCGGGTCGCCGCTGTCGATCATCAAGTTCACATTTTCGAAGACGATGAAGGCTTCTGGGTTTTGCGCGTCGGAGAGGAAGTGGACGAGCGGTTCCCAGCCGCTCTTCGTCTCGATCGTGGCCGCGACGGATTGATGCGTGGGCGTTTTCTCGACCGAACCGATCTGCGGATTATCGATCTGCACGGTGTATTTGCCGGCGATCTGTTGCACCTGCGTGAGGAGCGAGGAGGCCTCGGCCGGATTCGTTAGGCTGGGTTGATATTTTTTGAGCCATGCTGCCCGGCGCGTCCAGGTATCGTATTCGTCGAGATAGACTTTTTGCTCGGTCCGCGCGGAGCTTTGCGCCGCCCAGTCGGCCCGCAAATTCGCGCTCCTGCCGAGGAGCGCGCTCCAGAGGAAGAGATTGATGAGGAGGAAAACGACGCCGCCGACGCCAAGCGTGAGCAGGCGCTCGCGTTGATTCATGCGGGCAAACCAGGCGGCGATCATTTCGGTTTTCCTTCGAGGCGGAATTGAGCGTGGCCGTTAGGCAAAATCCGTGGCGGCCCGAGGTCGAAGTTGAAGGCGCGCAGGTCAGGATTCTTTTTCACTTTCTCGGCAAATTGGTAGGCGAGGGCGGCGTTAGGCGCCTCCCCTTGCACGCCGATGCTGCGCGCGGTTTGATCGTAAACCGTAATCTGCACATCCGGATTCGGCAGGCTCTGGAAAAGATGGAAGAGCACTTCGACGGGATAAAAATGGGGATCGATCGCGGGGGCGAGGGCCTTCCAATCGGCTTCCGTGCTCTTGATGAAATCGACCCGCGGCGCGTCACGCTTGATGGCCTTTTTCACCCGACCGACCTGAAAGTGAATGACCAAAACATAGAGCGCAAAGAGGAGGAAGGCCGCGGCATAGGCGCCGCCGGCCCAGAGGAGCCGCTGCCGCCAGTGCGCTTGCCTAACGAGCGCGCGGCGCTGCGCCTTCCACGTCTCCGGCACGAGGTTCAACTTCACCGCCGCGGGTGGCGCTTCGGCTCCGATCAGCTCCGGCCTTTGGGCGAAGATTCGCTCGATTGTATCGCGCAACGGCAGGCAGTTTTCGTCGAGGAGCACGCTCGGGAAAGAGCTGCTGATTCCCTGTAATTCCGCGCTCAAAGCGAGCTGCGGAAGATCACGCTGCAACTGCGCCGGCTCACGCGTTTGCAGGGTGCGGGTGAAACTGACCTTGCCGTTCTCGCTGATTGCCGAGACGAGTTTTTCGCCTTCCGGATAAATGAAAAGTGCGCGACCGGCGGCAGCGTGGGAGGCGGCGCGTTGCGCGGCATAGACCGTCACCTGCCGCGGAATATGTCCACGGGACAAGAGAGGCCCGGCCAACTCCGTCAGCTTCTGGTTATGCACTGCGATGGCGGAGACCACGCTGTCAGTCTCCGTCTGTTCGATGATCTCGAAATCGCTCGTCACTTCCTCGGGCGGGTAAGGCAGCGTTTTCTCGATCTGGATGCGCACCATCTCGCGAAACTCCGCGGGATCGACCGTCGGCAGGCGGAGGCGTTGCGCGAGGACGGCGTCTATTGGCAGCCCGAGGACGATGTCGTCGCCCGCCACGAGCAGGCCGGCCGCTTCGTTCAAGTCGGTGACCGCGCGCACGTCCCACGCTCCGTTGCCGCCGCCGCGCGCGCGCACAAGATTCCAGCCGGCGCCGGAGGGGGCGATGAAAATAGGTTGGGAGGCCGGTTCGATATTATAATTCCTTCCAACGAATCATCTGCGGGATGCCGGTCTTGCGAATAATCATCTGCACAGTACGGGTGGCGTCGCCGGATTTTCCGACGCTGACGACGCGCACAATTTTGTCCTTGAAGCCGACCAGGGCGGAGAGCTGCGCAAATTGCTCTGGTGAGAATCCGAGCGCAACTCGAACCTGATCGAGAGATTGAAATTCGGGATCGTCTGGCGTGCCGTCGATGCCGTCGGGGCCGCGGCGCAATTCCAGGTAGCGATCGACGATCTGTTCGTTGAAACCCGGCAGGGAGAGGAGGACATCGCGCGAGGCCCAGGCGAGATCGACCGGGCCGCTGCTGTAAAGCGTGAGGTCGGAATCCCAGTCGCTCCGGGCGGTGAATTCCTCCCAGCCTTTCACCTCTTTCAACTCCTCGATGCGCTGGAGGAGCGCATTCTTGGGCTGGTAATGGGCGCTCGCCTCGGCCCCATTCAGCCTAACGAGATCATCCGGATCGACGTAATCGAGAAGCGAATCGATCATCCGCTCGCGCTCGTTCAGGTCGACCCCTTTCGCTTCCAAAAATTTGCGCAGGATCTCGAGGCGCTGCGGATTTTCGCCCGCCACAACCCAGGTGAGATTGAGCCGGCCGCCTTCGCCGGTGATTTGTGCGTGGTAAGTTTGGGCCTTGCCTAACGAGCCCTGAAGAACGGAATCGCCCGATTCGACTTCCGGATCGAGCGCGATCTCCGCGCCCGAGCAGGCGGCCGCTTCCGCTTCGAGCGTGCGGCTGGCGTTCCCGCTCAAAGTGATGCGTGAATCAATATCGAGGGCCCAGTTGATGATCAAGGCACTGAGCAGGAAGAGCGCCCAAAGCGAAAGCATGAGGGCGGCGCCGGAGCGCGGGAGGTGAGCGGAACACTTCATCTTCTAGAGCGGTGTGCGACGCAGCGGGATAATCGCTTCCCAAGGTACGGATGCGCCCACGCGATCCAAAGTCACACGGACGAGGTGCGGCAAGGTTCCGCGGTCCGTCCAACGATCGACCCAGGCATTGAGCCGCGGATCAAAATAACGAATCTCCATGCTGCGCAAATCTTCGATGAGCGGGACCCACGCTCTGTCGGCATCGGTAGGCCCAGTGTCGTCCTCCGGTTCGCGCGTCACTCCAAGCTCCATCAAGTCGGTTTTCGGGATCGGCTTCAGTCGCAGCGTGACCGCGTAGTCGCCCGTCGCATAGCGAGTCAACAAGCCCGGACCCGCCGAGCAAATCCAGGTCATCTCATCGCGCGAACGGCCGCTGAATTTATACGGTTCACCCCCGAGCGTCCCCTGCCCCGGCGGCAGGTTTTGCAATTGTTCGGTTAAGAGATTGGCAAAGCCGGCATAACGCGCGTCATCCGCATTCACTTGAGCCGAGAGCCGGACCGCGACGAGGTTGGTCGCGACGAAGCGGTAAATCGCCACTGCCATCAACCCGAGGATCGCGACCGCGAGGGTGATTTCGAGGAGCGTGAAACCGCGAGATCTGCGCCTAACCAGCCCGGTAAACATAAAAGACCAGCTGTTTGTTTTGGGTTACGCCTCCGCGCGACCACTGCGCGGTCAGCGTCACCTGAGTGATCCCGCCGACGGTGGTGTCATCGTCATTCTGCAACTCCTTCGGCTGGGATTTCTGGATCAGCCTAACGACACCGTAGCCGGTATTGATTTTGTCTTCTTTCGATGCGTCAGGGGTTTGCGGAGTGGCCTGCAACTCCGTCATGCGGTTGCTCAGGAGCTGGCGCACGCGGTTTTCCTCCTCGCTCAGCTCGCTCGCGTTCAGGCAATTTTCCACCGCGCGTCCGAGCGCGAGGACCCCGACCACGAAGATCGTTAGGCCGAGGAGCACTTCGTAGAGCGCAAAGCCGAAGACCTTTTTATTTCGCCGCATAACGAACGATCTCGGGCCGCGTAGTCAGCGGCGAGTAATTTACCTCCCAGGAACCGTCCGCGCCTTTGAAGCTGACGTTGGCCGGCTCGCAGGTGCCCGAAGGCCAGAAAATCCATTGCGCGAGCGGATCCTTCGCCAGCGCCGCCGGGAGTCGCAGCAAAAAGGCATGTCCTTTATCGAGGGCGAGATGGGCGATCGGCGCATCGGCTTCGCTCTTATCATTCGCTTCCGGTCGCAGGATGACCGCGTCTTTTTGCCAGACAATGAGATAAGGCCGGCGCTCGCGCACGCTGTGTTCCTGGGCTTGATGGACGATCTCGTTCATCGAAGTGAGCGAGCGCTGGAGCCGTCGATCGGCCAGCACGCCGCTCACGCTCGGGATCGCGAGCAGCATCAGGATCATCAAAATGAAAACCGAAATGGCGATCTCGATGAGGGTAAATCCGCGCACGCGATGCATCTTCGATTTTACGCTCTCGCACGCAATTCACAAGGCACAGGCCGCGCGCACGGACTTGGGAGAGCGCAAGGTGCCGCTAAAAAATCGCAAGCGCGCGACAGCGGTTCGGCCCGGCTGTGTTAACATCCAAGCAGTGATCACCTCCGCTGTAGGCTCACCGGCCGTCCGCTCGACCGCCGCCGAAATTTCCGCGCCCCGTCTCGGCTTCACCGTCAAGTTGCTCGTTTTGTTCGCCGCGCTCGCGGTGCTCGCGATGATGGTCTGGCAGGGCATCGCCGTGGGTGGAGCGCCCGATCCGACCGCCGCCAACACCAGCCCAACCGTTGCCGCGCTCGACATTGCCGTGCTCGTTTTCCGTGAAGGGCTCGAGTGCATCCTCGTCATCGCCGCCATCACCGCGAGCATGACGGGCGCGCGCCGTGCCTGCCGCCGCCCGGTCGCGTGGGGAGCGGGCCTCGCTTTCATCGCGACGTTGGTCACATGGATGATCGCGGTCCGCATCATGAGCTCCCTGGCTGACAACGTCTCCGCGCTCAATCTGCAGGCGGCCACCGGCTTGCTGGCCGTCGTCGTCTTGCTCGTGATCATGAACTGGTTTTTCCACAAGATTTACTGGGGCGGCTGGATTCGCGCGCATAACCGTCGGCGCAAGAGCCTGCTCGCTGCGGGCCCCGAAGCATCGCAGCGCCGGCTCGTCTGGGGTTTGATCCTGCTCGGCTTTACGTCGCTCTATCGCGAGGGCTTTGAGGTTGTCCTGTTTTTGCAAACCTATCACCTCCGCCTTGGTGGCGGCGTGGTCCTGAAAGGAACGCTGCTAGGTCTGATCCTTTCAGGCTTTGTCGCAGTCCTCACCTTTGTCCTGCAACAACGCCTCCCTTATCGGCAAATGCTCGTCACGACTGGCGTGCTCCTGGGCGGCGTGCTTCTCGTCATGGTGGGAGAACAAGCGCAGGAGATGCAGCTTGCACATTGGATCTCCACCACGCCGGTAAGCTGGCTGAGCCATGTCACGCCTGACTGGGCCGGTTTGTGGTTCGCTATTTTCCCCACTTACGAAACGCTCCTCGCCCAACTGCTCGCTGCCTTCGTCGTGATCGGTTCCTACTACGCAGCGCGGCGCGTTCGCTGCACCGCGGAACCGGCGGCTCAGTCCCCCACATCGACTCCTGCCGCGACCGCCCGCCCACTCGAAACCGCTCCTCGTTAGGCGGCGAGGCCGCTTCCTTCGCGCGACGCCAAGGACGGGTTTGCTCGCATCTTTCTTTGTGGATCCCCTGTTCTTTCCCGAGCCTAACGACTTGCGGAAATGGTTTCGCCAGAACCACACGAAGGCGGACGAGCTTTGGCTCGGTTATCACAAAAGAGGCTCGGACAAACCGAGCATCACCTGGCCGGAGTCAGTCGATGAGGCGCTTTGTGTCGGTTGGATCGATGGCATCCGCAAGAGTCTCAGTCACGATAGCTATACGATCCGTTTCACGCCGCGACGGCGCGGTAGCATCTGGAGCGCAGTCAACATCAGGCGCATGGAAATGCTGGCGAACGAAGGCAGGATGAGGCCTGAAGGGCTAAGGGCCTTCGCCGCGCGGCGCGAGAATAAGTCGGGTATCTATTCCTACGAGCAACGACGGGCGGAGCTGGAGGAGCCTTACCAGAGTTTGCTCCGCAAGAACAAAGCCGCCTGGGAGTTTTTCCAGGCGCAACCGCCTTCCTATCGCAAGACAATCGGCTGGTGGGTTGTTAGCGCGAAACAGGAGGAAACCCGGCAAAGGCGGCTGCGGACGTTGATCGAGGAATCGGCCCGCGGCAAGCGTCTTCGTTAGGCGCGGATGATTGTGCCCATCCCTGAAGTCACTCGGCGCATCCTCAACCCGGCCAAACAAGCCGTGCCACCTTGCGATTGCGCGGATCATTTGTGAACCCGCGCCCAACGGCGATCCAGTAGTTGCCCCCGATCATCGGTAGTCGATCAAATATTCGGCAGAAGGTCGAAGAATTCGTCGTCTTCATTCGAACCGCCTTCGCCTTTGCCAAGCTGCTTCTCGGATTCCACAAATTCAATGCGCTCAATCCACTTAACCATCTTGTAGCCGAGTTGGTTCTCGACCCGCAACCGCAAAGGCGCACCATGGATCGCTGGGAGCGGCGCGCCGTTCATCTCGAGGGCGAGCAGGCACTCTGGCTTGAGCGCGTTTTCCAGCGTCTGCGTGTCGTAATAGGTCGCAGTGTAGAGTGACGGACCAAAGGAGTAGAACGCGATTACTCTCGCGGATGGCTCCGGGCGGACGTGCTCGATTAAGTTTTTCAGCGGAAGCCCGCCCCATTGCGCAATACCTGTCCAACCCTGAATGCAATGATGCATGGTAATGAACTCCTCGCCTCCCAGCGTCCGGAGGTCCACCAGAGAGAGCTCGGCAGGATTCTCCACCAGCCCGGAGACCTTGAGTCTGTAATCCTCGAAATTGCCTGCCGCTAGCTGCTTCCAGTCCTCCCGCTCGGGCAGTTTTCCGTTAGGCCAGAAGTGCGGCGAGATCTGGTCCTTGCGGTAGTGCTGGCTCGGGAGAAGCCGGTCGAGTGTTACCAGTTTCGCCGGTTGCGTGACTGCCTTCTGGACGTGCTGTAATTGCCGTGGAAAAACCCATGAGACATAGTGAGCGGCAACCCAGGAGAGCACGACGGCGGCGATCCCGACGAATCCAAGGGACATTCCAAGAGGCCCCAGATCGTCCGTCCCTAACACGATGTGATTCATGCTCCGCGCGAAACCCGTGAGCGCGACCAGCGCTACATGCGCAATCGTGAAGCCGATGAATCCCACGAGCACGAGGAAGTGAATCGAGCGCGCCGCCTGACGGCCTCCGAACAATCTAGCATAGATAGGAAATCGGTTTACCAGTGCCGGAGACATAGCCATACCGGTAAGGATGGAGAAAGGCGCCATAATGAAGATCGTGGCGAAATAAGCGAGCTGCTGGAGGGCATTGTAACCATAGAACCCGTTGGGTTCCGGCGGAAGCTGCAGGTTTGCATAATGGACGAAAGTGTTCCACGCCTGGACAAAGATATCAGGCGAGGTAGGTACGAGCCGTCGCCATTGATCGGTCGTGAGCAGTCCGATGACAAAGAAGACGCCAGTCAGCACAAACCCGTAAACGGTGATGAAGTGCCAGGAGCGAGCAACACCTACCGTGTGACGATAGCCGGGGGTTGCCACCAGAGGTGAGATATAACGCCCATCCTGCTTCGCCGTCCAGATGCGGTCCGTAGGTACTCGCAAGGGAGTAAACCGGATCCATTCCGTGCCCGGCGTGCAGTCGTCATTGAGATAAAGCCGCGGATGTTGGAAGCAATCTCCTCCTTCTGAGACTCTGGAAGGTACGAAAGATGACCTGCGCAAGAGTGCGAGACGGTCTGGCCGCGCAAGCAGTGGGCTGAGAGCATTCAAAGAATCGCTCCTTTTCCACCCATGGGAAGAAGATCGATCGAGACAGCGGGAGGAGCGGTGGTGGCCGTGAATATTGAAATTGCCTTGCCGGATGGTTTCGGACAAAATCCATGCGAGATTCAAGGGCTGGCTGTTTGTCGGTCATCCACACATCACTGGAAGGAGCCTAACGAAATGAACCCGAAAGTTGCCAATATTATTGCGCTCGAATTGGGGATTTTGATCGCAATCCTGGCGTGGCTGGCTTTCTCCAACCACTACAGCGTCAAGCCGCGCCCGGTGGCAGAAGAGCAATTACGTACCGCCGGCTCCTTTGCGACGATCGCGCCAGTGCTCAAGGCTAGAAACCAACGCCTCCACGCCGCGGATTACCTGGCCGATCGTGCAGGTGAACTGCTGGGAAACGAGGAACAGGCTCCAGTGGTGCAACAATACGATCAGGAACTCGCCACGGCGCCCTCCTCCAGCTCGGATCCCAATGGCGGGGTCGTCAACGAAAGTTTGCCCTACTATGCCGGAGCGGACCAGGAACCAGTGGCATATCCACCGGACTACCTTGCCTCGCCCGTTAATCAGATTGCCGAATACGTCCAGCCTAACGAGATCATCATATTTTCCAACGCTCGAACTTTTGGGCGTCGTAACCAATCGACGGCTCGCTTGGGCGGTGGGCGAATGATGGTTGCGCAACGCCGTCCCCGCGTACGAGCACCTCACTCACGCGGTGGCGGCTTAGTCGCACCGCGAAATAGCAACGCTCGACCTTCTCGGCCAACCCCGGGGACCCAAGGCTCGCTGAAGCGCTAGCCCGGAAATAGGGAAAAAGAAGCCAATCTCCCGTTGTGTAAAAACCTTACGCCCTCGTCGTGCAGCCGCTGCAGACGGCATCTTCGGTGCCTGGGTCAGGTCGCCGTGTCCGCTATTTCCTGCATCTTCCTATCTCCTTCCGTCATCTCAGCCAGAAACTCAGAGTCAACTGCCAACGCGTGAGCTTTAAGCGCTGGTTCGGCGGCCGCAGCTCCTTGCTTGCTTAGAATCTTTCGTGGTCGTCGAGCGATGAGCACACGGGCAGACTAGCAAAGCCATCGCCGGACAAGCTGCCTCGATCTTCGGTGTGCCCCCCAGCGGAGAACGAATTCACTCGTACCTTTACAGAAATATCGCCAGCGGCTCCTTTGTTGGCAGATGCGGGACAACTTCAAACCGTGGATGCGCCGGTGATCCCCTGTCCTGAACCCGGACGATCTCGCTTGAAGCTAGGCCGAACAGTTCCAAACTGTTCGATGCTCAGGAACTCTCGCTCCAGTTGGTCCCCATTCTTATCGTTAGGCGGATTGATGCTCTGCGCGCTCGTCGGGGCAGTCGCTTCGAGCCAGGCGGCGACCTCAAAAACGGAAAGCAAAAACGCTTTCGACGAGAAGTTATGGAGCGGCATGGAGTGGCGCGAGGTCGGTCCTTTCCGCGGCGGCCGCGCGATCGCGATTGAAGGTGTTCCGGACGAGCCGAACACTTACTACTTCGGCGGCGTCGCGGGCGGTGTTTGGAAGACGACCGATGGCGGCGCAAACTGGGCGCCGCTCTTCGACAAGCAACACGGCACCTCTTCGATTGGCGCGCTCGCCGTCGCGCCGAGCGAGCACAATACGATCTACGCCGGCACGGGCGAATCCGCATTGCGCGGCAATATCACCTATGGCGACGGCGTTTATAAGTCCGTCGATGGCGGCAAGAGCTGGCAGAACGCCGGCCTGAAGGATAGCCGCCACATTGGCGCGATCATTGTGCACCCGGAGAATCCCAACATCGTTTTCGTCGCGGCGCTTGGCCACGCCTTCGGGCCTAACGATGAAAGGGGCGTCTTCCGCACGACCGACGGCGGCAAGACCTGGCAGAAGGTCCTGGGGAAAGACGACAACACCGGCGCGATCGACATCGTCTTCGATCCGCATAATCCAAACACCCTTTTCGCCGCGCTTTGGCAGGTGCGCCGGCAGCCTTGGTTTTTTTCCAGCGGCGGCGCGGGCAGCGGTCTCTATCGCTCGACCGACGGTGGGAATAGCTGGCAGCAACTCCAAGGGAATGGCCTTCCCGAAGGCGTCATTGGCCGCATTGGCGTAACAGTTTCAGGCGGCGATTCGAACCGCGTTTACGCGATCATCGAGGCGAAGGAAGGCGGCATCTTCCGCTCTGAGGACGGCGGCGATAACTGGACGAAGGTGAATGACGATCTCCGCTTTCGGCAGCGTGCCTGGTATTTCAGCAAGGTCTATGCGGACCCGCGCTCACCCGACACACTCTATGTTTTGAATACCGGCCTCTTCCGCTCGGTCGATGGCGGCAAGACTTTCAATCTCCTCCCGGCGCGCCACGGCGATCATCATGGGCTCTGGATTGATCCGAAAAACCCGCAGCGCCTCGCGAACGCAAACGACGGTGGCGCCAGCGTCTCGGTCGATGGCGGGCAGACCTGGACGACGCAGAACAATCAGCCGACCGCGCAGTTCTATCATGTCGCGGTGGATAACGCCTATCCCTATCACATCTACGGGGCGCAACAGGATAACTCCAACGTCGGGATCGCGAGCCGCTCGGAGGACGGGTTGATCGGGCGTGAAGATTGGTTTCAAGCGGGCGGCGGGGAATGCGGTTTTGTCATCCCCGATCCGCGCGACTGGCACATCATTTACTCGAATAACGAGGGTTTCATCACGCGCTACAATAAAAGCAAAGAGCAATCTCAGGACGTAAGTGTATGGCCGCTCGATAACTCGGGCCATGGCGCGGAAGATCTCGTGCATCGTTTCCAATGGGTCTCGCCCATGCTCCTTTCGCCCCACGATCCGAACACGATCTACACGGCTGGTGAAGCGGTTTTCAAATCCACCGATCAAGGTCATAGCTGGGCAGCGATCAGCCCTGACCTGACACGTAACGACAAAAGCAAACAGAAGCCGAGCGGCGGCCCGATCCAGAATGACATCACAAGCATTGAATACTACGACACTATCTTCGCGCTCGCTGAGTCGCCTTTAAAAAAGGGCACGCTCTGGGCCGGAACCGACGATGGCTTGCTCCACCTGACTAACGATGACGGCGCGCATTGGACAAAAGTGACCCCAAACATGCCGGAGTGGAGCTGCGTCAGCTTGATCGATCCATCGCCTTTTGACGCCGCGGGCGCCTATGTCGCAGTCGAGCGCCATCGGCTCGACGATTTGAAGCCCTACATATTCAAGACCGCCGATTCGGGCAAAAGCTGGACGGCCATCGTGAGCGGAATTCCAGACGGAGCCTATGCGCACGCGGTGCGCGCGGACCCAAAACGGAGGGGGCTGCTCTACGCCGGCACGGAACTAGGTGTCTATGTTTCCTTTGATGACGGCGCGCACTGGCAGCCGTTACAAATGAATCTCCCAACTTCTCCGATCCGCGATCTCGTGGTGAAGGATGATGACCTCGTCGTCGCGACGCACGGCCGCTCCTTCTGGGTGCTCGATGATCTTACTCCGCTCCGCCAGGTAAATGCGCAAACAGTACAGGCTGACATGACTCTTTACCAACCCCAGGCCGCGGTGCGCCTGCATTACCCCGACGAGATCGACTCCCGTCAGCCAGCTGGAAAGAATCCGCCGCCGGGCGCGATCATCGATTACTACTTCAAGGGCGCGCCGAAAGACGAGGTCACGCTCGACATCACAGACGCGCAAGCTAGACTCGTTAGGCACCTTTCGAGCAAAGAGAACAAGGAGAACGAGCAGCCGCCGGAATGGCCCGACCAGGTGCAAGCGCCCAAGACCATCCCGGCGAAGGCTGGCATGAATCGCTTCGCCTGGGACCTGCGCTACGACGAACCGGTGCAAACCCCGGGCGCCTTCTACTCGGGCAGCGCGCCGCGCGGTCCGCTCGCTTTGCCCGGCGACTATCAGGTGAAACTCACCGTCGCCGGCAAAAGCCAGACGGCTCCGTTACATATCGAAATCGACCCGCGGGAAAAAGACGCGGGCGACGCAATCCAGAAATCCTTCGAGCTTGGGACGCAGGTCACCCAGCGCATCTCGCAGTTGCATCAGGCGATCAACGAAATTCGCGAAACCAAATCGCAGATCGATGCGCTCCACAAACGTTTCGCCAATAAGGAGCAATTGAAGCCGGCGCTCGCAGCGGCCGGTGATTTGGAGAAAAAAATGTCTGCCGTCGAAGCGCAGCTCATTCAGGTGAACATGAAAAGTTCCGAGGGAAATCTCGTTTTTCCGAATCTACTCAACGAAGAGTTCTACACCTTCAGCCGCGTGATCGAAGCCGACGCCGCGCCGACCCAACCGCAACAGGATGTCTTCAAGATGCTCAGCGGGCGGCTCGACGAGCAGTTAAAAAACTGGGTCGCACTTAAGGAGCATGACGTGCCGGCGGTCAACAACATGATCAAGCAAGCCGACTTGCCCGCGCTCACGGTTGGGAAGTAGAAGCCATCAAGCCATCTCATAAATAGGATTGTCATTCTGAGCGCAGCGAAGAACCTCCCGGATAATCCCGAGAGTTGCCCGTGAGGTCCCTCGCTGCGCTCGGGATGACACGCTTCGCGGCACATTTATGAGATGACTTCTAAGCAGATTGGCGCCTCAACTTGTTCGTTAGGCGTGATCGAAACTGAATTTGCCGGGACCAATCAAGAGCAGACTCGCGAGGATGACGCACATCTCGAGCGAGGTGTAAGCGGCCAGGCCGGGCCGCCAGATCGCCAGCGTGACCAGGATGACCCAGAGGAGGTTGAAAATTACTCCGATGCGAAAAAGCAGACCCAGGAGCATCAGCACGCCGCCGATCAGTTGCAGAAGCGCGGCGGTTAATCCCCACCAATCCAAATGTGAGCGGATCCCGAAATGGCGCAGCGGGACTGCGAAGTGCGCCCACTTGGCAGCGCCTCCGAGCACCACCGGCGCACTGAGGTAAATGAACAAGCAACCGAGACCAAGCCGCAAGATGAGCAGCCCAGCCTCCCGATATTTTCCGAGAAATGTCATGCGCATCGCGCGAAGCTGACGGCTTCGAGGCAGATTGGCAATGGCCGGCTGTCTCAGCCTAACGATGACTCATTCCCACTCGCACGAGATCAGTTTCGGGCGCGCCTTCGCCATTGGTATCTTCCTTAACAGCGGCTTCATTGCCGCGGAAGTGATCTTCGGTCTTTTCAGCCACTCGCTTACTTTGCTCGCCGACGCCGGGCACAATCTCGGCGATGTCCTCGGTCTCCTTATGGCTTGGGCGGCGTCCAATCTGCAGGGCCGCCGCGCCACCGATCGCTACACTTACGGACTGCGCCGCAGCTCCGTCCTCGCCGCGCTCTTCAATGCCCTCCTCCTGCTCGTCAGCGTCGGGGCGATCGCCTGGGAAGCGGTGCGGCGCATCATCCATCCGGAAGGAGTCGCTGGCCTAACGATCATCTGGGTCGCGGCCATCGGCGTCATCGTCAATGGCGTCACCGCCTGGATGTTTGCCCGCGGCCGCAAAGGCGACCTCAACATCCGTGGCGCCTTTCTCCACATGACCGCCGACGCCGCCGTCTCCGTCGGCGTCGTCATCGCAGGCCTGATCCTGCTGCGCACCGGCTGGACGCTAGTCGACCCCATCAGCAGCCTCATCATCGTCGCGATCATTTTGTTCGGAACCTGGGGATTGTTACGCGACTCGCTCAACCTCTCCCTCGATGCCGTGCCGCGCGGAATCGATCCGGGCGCGGTGAAAAGTTTTCTCGAAGCCCTTCCGGGCGTGGCCGAAATTCATCATCTGCACGTCTGGGGTTTGAGCACCACTGAGACCGCCTGCACCGCGCACGTCGTGAAACGCGAGCCGCAGCTCGATGACGAATTGCTCAAACAAATCTCCCGGGAATTGCACGATCGTTTCGGAATCGAGCACAGCACGATTCAATTCGAGTGCTGTGATCCGCCCGATTGCCCCACCGAGCACGGCGAGCACGCCACGACCATGTGAGCACAGCCATCACGAAGGCAGTTATCCTCGCCGCCGGGCGTGGCACGCGAATGCGCGGCCTCACAAACGAGCTGCCGAAGCCGATGATCGCAGTGCGCGGGAAGCCGATCCTGCTCCACATCATCGAGGGTCTCTGCGCCGCCTGCGTCGGACAATTCCTCATCATCGTTGGCTATCGCGCCGAGGTCATTAGACAATTTTTCGGCGACGGCGCCCGCCATGGTGTGCGAATCGCTTATGCCACGCAGGAGGAACAGAACGGGACCGGCAAAGTGGTTGAGCTCGCGCGCAATTTCGTTAGGCAGGACCCGTTTGTCCTGAGCTACGGCGACATCCTGATCGAGCCGGAGAACTACCGTCGTCTCGTCGCGCTCGATTGCGCGACCGAAGCGATCGTGAGCGTGAAACGAAACGAAGACGTGAGCCAGGGCGGCGCGGTTTTCGTGAACGAGCGTTTCGAGCTTGTCGATCTGCGCGAAAAGCCGCAGCCTAACGAACCAGGGAGCCCCTGGTATAACGCCGGTGTCTATGCTTTTCGTCCGAGCATCTTCGAGTTTACTGCGCGGCTGGAGCTTTCACCCCGGCGCGAGTACGAACTTACTGACGCGATTCGCGCCCTCGCGCTTTCCGGCAAAAAAGTCCAGGCCTTCGAACTGGCCGGCGCCTGGGCCGATGTCCGCGATCCGGAAATTCTCGCGAAGCTTAACCGTTAGGCGCGATTAA
Source organism: Chthoniobacterales bacterium (assembly GCA_013815325.1). Classification (GTDB taxonomy): domain Bacteria; phylum Verrucomicrobiota; class Verrucomicrobiia; order Chthoniobacterales; family UBA10450; genus Palsa-1392. The sequence continues at coordinate 4,437 of JACDGM010000056.1, read as the reverse complement.
CGGCCGGCCGGTGCGATGCGGCGCCGTTGCCTGCCGGGGGGCGGGCGCACGGCCCGCCCACAAAGGTCGATTTCCCCTAGCGAACGATCACAACTCGATGCTGCGCAAGCGGAGAGCATTCGCGATGACCGAAACCGAACTCAAACTCATCGCCGCGCCGGCGATCACCGGACTCAGGAGAATGCCAAACCAGGGATAGAGAATCCCGGCGGCGATCGGGATGCCGAGCGCGTTGTAGATGAAAGCGAAGAAAAGGTTTTGCCGGATGTTGCTCATCATGGCGCGGCTCAGCCGAATTGCTTTTTCGATGCCGCGCAGGTCGCCTTTGAGAAGCGTGATGCCGGCGCTTTCCATCGCCACGTCGGTTCCCGTGCCCATGGCGATCCCAACGTCGGCCGCAGCTAATGCGGGCGCGTCGTTGATGCCGTCGCCGGCCATCGCCACGACCTCTCCCCCGTCGCGCAATTTGCGGACCCGCTCGCTTTTGTGCTGCGGCTCGATGCCGGCTTCCACTTCATCGATGCCGAGCTTTTCGGCGACGGCGCGCGCGGTGCGTTCATTGTCACCCGTCAGCATGATAATTTTGATGCCGAGCTTATGGAGCTGCTCGATCGCGCCGGCCGTGGATTCTTTGATAGGGTCGGAAACAGCGATGATACCTGCCGCGCGATCGTCCACCGCGATAAAGACGACGCTGCTGCCCTGCTCCTGAAGTTCCGCCGCGCGGTGTTCCATTTCACCGAGATCGGAGATGCCTGCCTCGCGCAGGAATGCGGGTTTACCGACAAGCACGCGACGACCTTGCACACAAGCACGCACGCCGCCGCCGGTGGTCGATTGGAAATCCTGCGCACGTAATTCAGGCATCCTGCCTGACCGGTCCTGCAGGCTTCCAGCCTGCAGAGTCCGCGACCGGGCTGGAAGCCCGCGCGACGCGTCAGGCTGGAAGCCTGAGTTACGGGCCGCGACGATCGAGGCACCGAGCGGATGTTCGCTTTGAACCTCGACCGCCGCGGCGAGGGCGAGCAATTCTTCGCTTGAGAGGAAATCGTTAGGCAAAATTTCGGTCACCACTGGTTTTCCTGCGGTCAGCGTGCCGGTCTTGTCGACGACGAGGGTTCGCACTTTTTCCATCAGCTCCATCGCTTCCGCCTTCCTGATCAACACGCCCACTCGCGCGCCGCGACCGACGCCCACCATGACTGACATGGGCGTCGCGAGGCCGAGCGCGCACGGACAGGCGATGATCAACACCGCGACCGCATTCACAATCGCGTAGGCGAAACGCGGCTCCGGTCCCATTAGCGCCCAAATGATGAAGGTGATGCCAGAAATCGCGATGACGGCGGGAACGAACCAAGCCGCGATACGATCAGCCAAGCGTTGGATCGGGGCGCGGCTGCGTTGCGCTTCCGCGACCATCGCGACGATCTGCGAGAGCATGGTTTCGCCCCCGACACGCTCCGCTTCAAGCAAAATGCTGCCGGTCTGATTCACCGTGCCGCCAGTCACGCGATCGCCGCTCGTTTTCTCCACCGGCATTGGCTCACCGCTGATCATTGACTCGTCGATGCTCGTCCGCCCTTCCACAACGCGGCCATCGACCGGAACCTTCTCGCCGGGTCGGACGCGCAGATGTTCGCCCTTGAGCACTTGCTCGAGAGGCACGTCCCGCTCTTCGCCCCCACGCACTACGCGAGCTGTCTTCGGAGCAAGATCGAGCAACGCGCGGATTGCGCTGCCCGTCCGGCGGCGCGCGCGCAGCTCGAGGACCTGGCCTAACAAGACAAGGACTGTAACAACAGCCGCGGCCTCAAAGTAAACTCCTACTTTCCCGTGTTCGGCGAATGACGGCGGAAAGAGTTGCGGCATGAGCATCACGACCGCGCTGAAGAGATACGCCGCGCCTACGCCGATCGCGATGAGCGTAAACATATTGAGCGCGCGGTTGCGGATCGATTGCCAGCCGCGCGTGAAGAAGGGCCAGCCGCACCAGAGCACAACTGGCGTGTTCAAAATGAACTGCGCCCAACGCGAGATGTCGCCCTCCAGCCAAGGCGGCGCGGCGGGGAACATGTGCGCCATGGCGAGCAAGAACACCGGAGCGCCAAGCCCCGCGCCGATCCAGAAGCGACGCGTCATGTCGCGTAATTCGCTATTATCTTCCTCCCCGCCCGCCGCGGCGTTCTTCGGCTCGAGCACCATCCCGCAGATCGGGCAATTGCCCCGATGATCCTGCTCGATCTGAGGGTGCATTGGGCAGGTGTAAATTGTCGACCTGCCAACCGACGGGTTGCGCTCCAGTGCCATGCCGCATTTAGGACAACTGCCGGGCGTGTCGCTCTCCACGCCTTCGCACATCGGGCAGAAATATTTCTTCGCGCGCGGGCGTCCGCCGGCCTTTGCGGCTTCGTTAGGCGAACGACCACCGGCGTGACAAGAGTCGTGCTCGCCGGCCTTCGCCTCGCCCTCTCCGACAAACGCGTCGCGGCAGTGCAGCGAACAAAAATAAAATTTCTCTCCGCCTCGCTCAACCACAGCGGCGGCGCTCTGCGGATCGATCTCCATCCCGCAAATTGGATCGCGGACCGTCGCAGTCGTGACACTCATCGCAAAAATCTCCCGAGCGCGGTTTGCAATTCGGCGAGCAGCTTCTCCGGTTTCATCGGCTTCGCCTTGGCGTGTTCGCTTCCGCTGCCGTGACCGATCACGCATGATTCCAAATGATGGGTCAGCAGCTCGATTCCGAGGGCATCAAGCGCAGATCGAACAGCCGAGATTTGGTTGAGTATATCGACGCAATAGCGGTCTTCTTCGAGCATGCGCTCGACGCCGGCGACTTGCCCGACGATGCGCCGCATGCGGCTCTTCAGTTTGCTCGCGGCGGGCCTATCCATCGGAGAAGATATACCCCGCATGGGTATCCGTCCACTGCTTTGTGACTTGCACTTACGCATTCACTTTCACCGGCACTCTTATGCCTGGCGAAATGGCAAGAGAGTGAACCGAACGTTTAGGTGCAAGTGGAGGCCCCACGTCAGGTCACACTCCCGCATGAACGGTCTTCTGTGAGGCCGTTATCTCAGATCCGGCGAAAAAGCTCCACGTCCCGCCGCTTTTTCGCGGCTCGCCCTCGCCTGGATCGCCCCTTACGCTCGCCCCGCGGAGGCACCGCGGGCCGGCGCCGCATCCCTATTGCTTGCGCTGCCGCGGCGCAGAATCAGCGGATTTGCGCGAGCGAGACCGCAGACATTGTCCCATACCCTGACGCCAAGAAGGGAAACCACCGCGAACGGCAGCGTGACAATCCAGAAGAGGGAAACGGCCACGACCAGAAAGGGTTCGATAAGGATCTCTTTGAGGTCGGGTAAACCGAAGGGGGTTGATGCGTGATCCGAAGAGATGGTGTTCATATACGTCTGCCTACTTTCCATATGGAAAGGAGCAACTCGTGTGCCTTATCGCGGCCAAATACCGATTCACGCTCGCAAGACTTCTCACCCGCCGCTCATCTCTCTTCCTCCCTCCGTGGCCAGAGGTAAACAACCATCGCCCCGCCAATCGGAAGCCCGATCAGAGTTCGCGGATCGCGCCGCACCGTCGCGTTCGCGCAATCGCCGATGAGATTTACGATGAGGATCCCGATCGCGAGCCGTCTTCCCCACCACCGACCCTTGGCGAGGCCGTAGCTTGCGGCGGCGCAGGCCATCCCTACCACCAGCATCAGCAGCACCGACCAGAGAGTGCCGATCCGCTGAAACCCGGCGTGCGCCTCAGGATTCAACTTCCAGACGCCATCGAGCACACCACCCGAAAAAACCAGCGCGACGATCGTCACCGTGCAAGCTGTCAGCCCGAATGCAAAAAATGCGGCGAGCAGGACCATTCCGATCGGCGGCCGTGGCGGCGAATGTGGTTGTTGTCGCATCTCGCTCAGGATCGGTAGTCAGCCTGTCCGCGAACTTCCCGATCCGCAATCCGCAGCCATCGCTTCGCCATGTATTCCGTTTGCAAACCTCCGCTTGGGCGAGTCACTTCTGGAGTGCGCAGGCAGGCGATCGTCAGCTTGATAATCGGAGCGACTTTGGGGTGTGTCGCCGGCGCGCTGATCGAGAGCCGCCAAGCGGCCGCCAGCTCCGACAAGCCGTATGTATTGAGTGTCAATCAACGGACCGGTAAACCCCAACTCCACGTCAAAGGCCAGCCTGAGCTGGAGTAAGTGTTTCCCTTCTTGATTGCTTTCTCGTTAGGCTTTATCGGCTTGAATTCGCCGGCTGCTAAGGTTCCGCCAGCTCTTCCGGACCAAGCACCAGTCGTTCGATCCGCTGTCCGCTGGCCAGGCTTCGTACTATCTCCGGCACGTCCTCCAGGGTGACGTGGCCGTAGAAAAAATGATCGGGTTCCACCAGGATAGTGACTCCGGTCGCGCATTGGTCG
>JACDGM010000055.1 GCA_013815325.1 Chthoniobacterales bacterium | reverse complement strand
CGCGATTCGAGCCGGCGGAGGTAGCGCAGCATTTCTGTCTCGCTGTGATGAGCGTTGAAGACCGGGTGGGTAAGGAAGGGGGATTTGCGACTCTCAATTTTCGATTTCCGATTGAGAGGCGCAGCGGCGTCGAAAAGGACTGCCCGATTTTCGCCGAAAAGCCCGAGGAGCATTTCGATGTCGTCAGGCGTGGTCGTTTCGTCGATCGAGATCCCGACGCTGTGGGGACCGAGCGGGCGCAGATTGCAATTCTCCCGCGCCGCCCGGCGCAGAATGTCGGTGCTGCTTTTCGCTAGCTCGACCTTGATTGTGTCGAAGAATTCCCAGTGCGCCACGCCATAACCGAGCCGGTCAAGTCCTTCGGCGAGGCGGCAGGTCAAGCTGTGGATGCGGCGGGCGATTTTCTTCAACCCATCCGGGCCATGATAGACGGCATACATCGAAGCCATGACGGCGAGGAGCACCTGGGCCGTGCAGATGTTGCTGGTCGCTTTGTCGCGGCGGATGTGCTGCTCGCGCGTCTGGAGTGCGAGCCGGTAGGCGGGGCGGACGGCGGCGTCGTGGGAGACCCCGACGAGGCGGCCCGGCATGTGGCGTCTGTATTGATCGCGTGTCGCGAAATAAGCCGCGTGCGGTCCACCAAAGCCTAACGGGACGCCAAATCGCTGGGTGCTGCCAACGGCCACATCCGCGCCCATTTCGCCGGGCGGACGGAGGAGCGTGAGCGCGAGAATATCGGCCGCGACGATCGCAAGCGCGCCGGCCTCGTGGGCCGCCTTGATGAACGGCTCGTAATCAATGACGGCGCCGTCGGTCGTCGGATATTGCAGGAGAGCGCCGAAAACTTTATCGCTGAATTGGAAGGTCGCGCTCTCACCGATGACGACCTCTATGCCCAATGGTTTCGCGCGGGTTTGCACGACCTCGATGGTCTGCGGGTGGCAGCTTCGCGAAACGAAGAAGGTGTCGCGACCACTAACGACGGCATGACAGAGCGTCATCGCTTCGGCGGCGGCGGTCGCTTCGTCGAGCAGCGACGCGTTCGCGATGTCGAGTGCGGTGAGGTCGGTGATCATCGTCTGGAAATTGAGGAGCGCCTCGAGGCGGCCCTGCGCGACCTCGGCCTGGTAGGGCGTGTAAGCGGTGTACCAGCCGGGGTTTTCCAGGATGTTGCGCCGGATGACGGGCGGCACGACACAATCAAAATAACCGGCGCCGATGAAGCTGCGGACGAGTTTGTTTTTGCGAGAGATTTCGCGCAGCTCGGCGAGCGCTTCCTCTTCGGAGGCGCCTGCGGGGAGATCGAGCGGTGTCGTTACGCGGATGTCCTTGGGAACGGTCGCGTCGATAAAGGATTCGAGGTTTTCGAAACCGATCGCTTGCAGCATTTGCGCGATCTCGTCGTCGTTAGGGCCGATGTGACGGCTGACGAATGGGCTGAGTTCTGGCGCGGATTTTCCAGTATTTGACGCGGAGGTTTTCGCCGGAGTCTCACGAGCCACAGCTGCAACTGAATTCATGGCGCAAGCTACGAGAGCGGGAATTGGGCGCAAGCCGAGGTCGTGGCGAAGCGTCTACACTGTTGCGATGCCATGCCCGGCTAATTTCGCCCGCACTTCTTCCAGATGCTCGCGGTCGCGCGTTTCAACCGTGCAGAGGACCTGGACCGCGGAAACATCCGAGCTGGCAAAGGCGCGATCGTGGATCACCTGTTTGATGCTCGCTCCGGCCTCTGCGATCTGCGCCGTGAGATCGGCGAGGCCGCCGGGGCGATCGCTGATCATGGCCCGAAAACGGGAGAGCCGGCCGTCAGCGACGAGGCCGCGCTCGATCACGCGACTGAGGACATTGGGATCGATGTTGCCGCCGCAGAGCAGAAGTACGACGCGCTTGCCCGCGAGCTCCGGCAGTTGTCCGGAAAGACAGGCGGCGAGCGGCGTGGCGGCGGCGCCTTCGACGACCCCTTTTTCCAGCTCCACGATGCGAAGAATGGAAAGCGCGATTTGTTCTTCGGTGACGATGACCGCTTTGTCCGTGTGCCGCCGCGCAATCGCGAAAGCGTTGTCGCCGACCTGCGCGATTGCGAGGCCATCGGCGAGCGTCGGGCTGGTGGCGATGCGCACGGGCTTTCCCGCGGCCAGTGCGGCGGAAAAGCTCGCGACGTGTTCGGCTTCGACCGCGATGACTTTGGCCTCGGGCCGGAGGGTTTTTACCGCGAGCGACACGCCTGCCAGGAGGCCCGCTCCGCCGACCGGCACGATGACGGCGTCGAAATCGGGAACTTGCGCGACGATTTCCAAGCCTGCGGTTCCCTGCCCGGCGATGATGTCGGGATGATCGAAGCCGTCGATATAAGCAAGCCCTTGTTCCTCCGCGATTTCATGTGCGCGCGCCTTGGCATCGGAGAATTCCTTGCCATGGAGGACAACGGTCGCGCCGAGTTTCTGGCAATTGTTGATCTTGATGAGTGGCGCGAATTTCGGCATCACGACGGTCGCCGGCACGCCTAACAGTTTCCCCTGATAAGCGAGTGCCTGCGCGTGATTGCCGGCGGAAGCGGCGATGACGCCTTTCTTTTTCTGCGCGGGCGAAAGGCGGGAGAGCGCGTTATGCGCGCCGCGTTCCTTGAAGCTGCCGGTGCGCTGAAGATTGTCGAGCTTGCAGTAGATTTCCATCCCGGTGAGCTCGCTCAACGGGATCGATTGCGGGCAGGGCGATTCGTAAACCGCGCCTTTGATGCGCCCGGCCGCCGCTTGGATGTCGGTAAAAGTGGGAAGGTTGATGATTGATGGAATGATGGTGATCGACGAAAGCCATTCTCTCCATCAACTGCCAGCCATCAACCACCAACCTTCTTTCCATCGAGGGCCTCGCGCACTTTTGCCGCGAGCTGATGCGCAGTAAAAGGCTTGGGCAGAAAACCCATTCCCGGTTCGCGGCGGTCGCCCGGGTGCATCGACTCTTCGAGATAGCCGGAAATGAAAATGACTCTCGTTCGCGGACTCGTTAGGCCAAGCCAATCGGCAAAGGTGCGGCCGCTGATTTCCGGCATCATCATGTCGGTGAGGAGGAGGTCGATTTTGCGGCCGCCATTTCGGGCCAGCAAACGCTTGGCATCGTCGCCGCACGCCGCCTCGAGCACAGCGTAGCCGAGTTTGCGCAGCACCCGCACGGAAAGGCGGCGTACGCTCTTTTCGTCTTCGAGCACGAGGATGGTTTCGGAGCCGATCAACCGTTTCGCGGGGTCGCGCCTTTTGTGGATCGGAGGGGGCGGCGCGGCCACGCGCGGCAGGAAAATCCGGAAGGTCGTTCCCTGGCCGAGGACGCTTTCGACAGCAATGGACCCGCCGCTTTGTTTCACGATACCGTAGGTGGTGGCGAGGCCGAGCCCGTTGCGGCCGGCGGCCTCTTTCGTCGTGAAGAAAGGCTCGAAGAGCCGCGCTTTTACTTCGTCGGTCATGCCGCTGCCGTTGTCGGTGAGACTGATCGCGACGTATTCGCCCGGAAGGAAATCACCGCCGGCGCAGGTGGGTTCTTCTCCTGCGCGCACCCGCAGGACGGAAGTTGCAATCGTTAGGCGACCGCCTTGGCGCATGGCGTCACGCGCGTTGACCGCGAGGTTAAGCACGATCTGGGTGAGCTGGCCGGCGTCCGCTTTGACGTGGGCGCCCTGCTTGAGCTGATGCAAGCGGCACTCGATCGCGATGTTTTCGCCGAGGAGCCGGAGGAGCGAGCGCTCGAGGTTGGTGATGATTGAGTTGACCTCGAGCACCCTCGGCTCGAGCGCCTGCCGGCGGCTGAAGGCGAGCAGTTGATTCGTTAGGGCGGAAGCCCGGTCGGCCGAGTCGCGAATTTCGCTGATATGGCTCGCGACCTGTCCGTGCACCGTTTTTTCGGATAGAAGCAGATCGCTGTAGCCGAGAATGGTGGTGAGGAAATTATTAAAATCGTGCGCCACCCCGCCGGCCAGTTGGCCAAAGGCATCCATGCGTTGCGAGCGGCAAACCTGGGTCTGCAATTGCTTGCGCTCGGTCACGTCCATCATCGAGCTGACGACGCGGGTCTCGGCAGAGCGCAGGATCAGTGCCCGCTCGAAAATGTGGATCCAGCGTCCGTCGGCGTGCCGGAAGCGGTATTCTCCCGTCCAAAGTTCCTCCGGACCGGCCAGAGTTTGATGCAGGCCCTCTTGAATTCTTTCCAGATCGTCGGGGTGAATGTGATCGATCCAGAACCCGATCTTGCCGGCGCCGGCGGAAATGCCGAAGCCGAGCAGAGTCTCCAACCCGTGCCGCCAGGCGAGCGTGCCCGCTTTTACATTCCAATCCCGAACCGCATCATTCGTCGCCCGGGCCAGAATGGAAAAATATTCCGCATCCGCGATCGAAGCGCTTGCCGGATGCGCGCGGAACGCTTTTTCGGGATTGGGCTCATGATGGTGAATAGTGATTTTCGGTTGGCGCCGCGGAGGCTTGGGTGTGGCGGATGGCATGCGCGGATGCGGATCCAGCCGCACCCTCGGAGCTAGCTAGATTTGTGCCCCACCATCTTGAGGGTGGCCATTGGAAATGCCTTGCTTTCGCCCCGTTCGAAAGAAGGCTTTCACTACCATGGCTGCTGCTGGAATTCCGTTCGATCCGCTTCGCCCTTTGCAGAATCAAAAGGCACTCGTGACGGGCGCAAATTCCGGAATCGGCGAAGCTTGCGCGCGCGCGCTCGGTGCCGCCGGAGCCGATGTCGTAGTGAACTTCGTCACCCGACCGGAGGAGGCAGAGCGGGTGATCGGCGTGATTCAGCAACAAGGCAGCCAGGCGATCGCCGCGCAGGCCGACGTGAGCCGCGAAGATCAGGTGCAGGCGATGTTCGCAGAAATGCTGAAGGCGTTCGGCACGATCGATATTTTGATCAATAACGCGGGCCTGCAACAAGACGCGGCTTTCGAGGAGATGACGCTCAAGCAATGGGAAACGGTCATTAGCGTCAACCTCACCGGGCAGTTCCTCTGCGCGCGCGAAGCGGTGCGGGAATTTTTGCGGCGCGGCGTGGTGCCGGCGGTCTCGCGCGCAGCCGGTAAAATCATTTGCATGAGTTCCGTCCACGAGGTCATCCCGTGGAGTGGTCACGTAAATTACGCGGCCTCAAAGGGCGGCGTGATGCAATTGATGAAGAGCATGGCGCAAGAGCTGGCGCCGAAAAAAATCCGGGTCAACAGCATTGCGCCGGGCGCGATCAAAACGCCGATCAATCGCGACGCCTGGAACACGCCGGAAGCGTTGAAGTCGCTGCTCAGACTGATCCCAGACCAGCGCGCGGGTGAGCCCGAAGACATTGCCCGCACGGCCACGTGGCTGGCTTCCGATCAGTCGGACTACATCACCGGCGCCACGATCTTCGTCGACGGCGGCATGACTCTCTACCCGGGCTTCGCGACCGGCGGCTAACGAATCGTCCTCGTGAAGTTCACGCTGCAAGAATTGACCGACCTGTGCGGCGGCGAACTCCAGGGAGACGCCAGCCTAACGATCATCGGCGCCGCTTCGCTCGTCGAAGCGACTCCGGATGAGATCACTTTTTACGGCAACCCGCGCTACCTCGCGGCCTTTCGCAAGACGCGCGCCGCGGCCGCCTTCGTCCCGGCCGATTTCGGGGAGCAGATCGTCGCCGCGCAGATTCGGGTGGCGAATCCGACGAAGGCCTTCGAACAGATCGCGCTCCAGCTCGCGCCGGAGCCGATTGTCTTTCCCGCGGAGATCCATCCGAGCGCGCTCATCGCCGATGGCGTCTCGCTAGGCGAAAATATTTCCGTGGGCGCGCACGCCGTGATCGAACCCGGCGCGCAGATCGGCGATGGCGTGCGGATCGGCGCCAACAGCTACATCGGACACGAGACGAGCATCGGCGCCGGCTCGATCATTTACCCTAACGTGACCATCCGCGAGCGGATCAAAATCGGCGAGCGCGTTATCCTGCACAGCGGAATCGTCATCGGGTCGGACGGCTTCGGTTTTGAAAACATCGACGGCGCGCAAAAAAAAGTGCCGCAAATCGGCACCGTCCAGATCGACGACGACGTCGAGATCGGCGCGAACACGACGATCGATCGCGCGCGCTTCGGGCGCACCTGGATTCAGGCAGGTGTGAAGATCGATAACCTCGTGCAGATCGCACACAACGTCGTTGTCGGGAAGCATTCAATCATCTGCGCACAAAACGGAATCGCGGGGAGCGTGCGGATTGGTCAGCGGGTCGTGCTTGGCGGCCAGGTGGGAATCGTCGGGCACGTCGAGATCGCCGACGACACGATTGTCGGCGCCCAAAGCGGCGTCACGAAAAGTCTGCGCGGCGGCACCTGGTGGGCGACGCCCTCGGTGCCGTTAGGCGAAGCGAAGAGGCAGAATGCGTGGGTGCGCCGGCTTGGGAAATTATTTGAGCGAGTGAAGGCGCTGGAGAAGCAGAATGGCTAATGGGGGGCAGGCTCAAAGCCCGCCCGCCGAGTCAGCCGAGATCGCTGCCTTCCGTCACGGCACTAGGAAAACTTTTCCGCTGTAGGGATCTTTCACTTTGCTCCCAGGCGCGAAACCGGTGACGTCAACATAGCCGCCATTTTTGTCATAGGGACTGAAGACGTAGCCAGTCTTTCCGGGAACCGGCTTGGCGTAGGGCAGACTCGCTTTCTCCGCGGTGGTGCTGGGCGAGGTGGCGGAAGTTTTCGCCTGGGTCTCGTTCGATGTGCTGGTGGTGCTGCTGCGGCTGGTGACACGCGGCGCAGGAGTCGAAGTCGCTTCCGGTTTGGATTCGCGCGTCTGCTCGGTCACGGTGACCTGGCGCTGCGACGGCCGGGATGGCGGCGGCGGCGCGCTCACGACCTGGCGCTGCGGGGGATACTGCTGCGGCGGCGGAGGCTGCTGTTGGTACGGTTGCCGGTAAGTCGTGCCGTTAGGAGCGACGTTGCCTGCGGTTGTCGTCGTGGTGGTTGTCGTGGTCCGATCCGCGTCATGGGTGTCCATACCAAGTTGACGGCGCAAGTATGCGTGCGGCGCATCGATCACGCGAAATGTGCTGACCGCCGCGCGATGGGTCGTCTCGCAAGAAGGCAGTGCCAGAATCGCGAGGAGCAGGGCGAGAGCGGGGCGTTTCATTTCCATACGTATAAGCTTGATTGCACTGGCGATCGAATTTCTTTCCGGACGACTACGATCACGAGCACGACCGCAGAGCGGGAGAAAGAGGTTAACGCTCCTGCGCGACCCATTGGGTGGCATAACGAACCACTTCCCGCGCGCTCATTACTCCGAGCTTTTCCTTGATGTTGGCGCGATGCGCTTCGACTGTTTTTTTGCTCAGATGCAGTTGTCCCGCGATCTGGTGCATGTCGCGGCCTTCGCCGATTAGTTGGAAGACTTCCAATTCCCGATCCGTTAGGCGCTCGATCGCGTTGCGCGCTTCGCCGCCACCCTGGATGTGATCGAAGAGCATGCGCTTCGTCATCGTCGGACTGATGTAAATCTCGCCGTTGAGAACGCTGCGGACCGCTTGAAGGATGGAATCGAGCGCTTCGCGTTTCATCACGTAGCCGCGCGCGCCGGCGCGGAGGGAGCGCTCCGCATAGAGCAATTCGTCGTGCATCGAAACGATCAAGACCGGCAGATTCGGCTGCTCGACTTTGAGCATTTTCGTGAGCTCGATGCCGTTGGCGCCCCCGCGCAATCCGACATCCACGACCGCGAGATCAAACGTCCTGGAGCGCACGGCGTTTAATGCGTCGCCGCTATTTTCAGCTTCCGAGCGCACTTCGAGATCAGGTTGCGTATCGAGCAGCTGCATCATTCCTTTGCGAAAAAGCGGGTGATCATCCACCAGCAGGATACGGCGCCGGAAGGTTGCCGTAGGTTTGCTTCCCGCAGATTTCTTCATGGTGTGCATTTCGCGCGCGGAACAGCGGCGTGGCCGGACCTTCCGCTTCGGCGCCCCACTTCAATCCCAAGATACATCGTGCGCCACGCCACTGGCTGGATGCTGAAATCGCGGCCCCGGTAATAAGAATTTTGTCTAAGCGATGTTCAGACCTGCTACCCATAGGCTGGCTGGGCGCACTCTGTTCTACTGTGCGCGTGGAAACGCACCTCCTCCTCGAAGAGTGCCTTGCCCTCTTGCAAAAAGTTGATCGACAACAGCATTGGTATTCGCTCGACGACAAGCGGGTTTGTATCGATTGCCAGCAAATATTTTCTGGTCGCCAGATCGAAGTCCTGGATCGCGGCAACAACGGAATTTCCTTGCACTGTCCAACACCGGATTGCCTCTCTGACTCAACCCATTGGCTCCTCTGGCAACCAGCTCCGGCGAAGGAAGCGGATGAGCCGAAAGAGCCAGCGGAGAGCGAATTCAGCTTCCTCTGAAAACGAAGCCGCTCCCGGTCGCGGTGCCTAACGAACTCGCCGCAGATTCGCGCCTGGCGCTGAGGAGCCGGTCGGTAGCGTCGTTAGGCATATTGGAGGAGATCTCCGGAGGAGCGACAATATGTGCGTGTCGACGTCGAGGGGCGAAGATTCCCGCGATGGCGTGGTCCGTGCTGAAACTGGGGCCGAGCGCCTTAGGCGGTGGTCACGGTGCAGGTGACGGCGGCGCCGTGCCCTTCCTCTGACTCCACCGTAAGCGATCCTCCGATAACGTTGGCGCGGTACTTCATGATGTGGACGCCCATCCCTTTGGAAGCCTTTTTCGCCGCGAAGCCCTGTCCATTATCTGTCACCTTTAGGACGAGACGCTGGCGGCGGCGCGCGAGGTGGATAATGACTTTATTGGCCTTGCCGTTCTTAACAGCGTTGGTGACGGCTTCCTGCGCGATGCGGTAAAGATTGAGCGCGACTGCTTCATCCTTCACCCCGATGGGTTTGGGAGATTCAAACTTGCAATTTACTCCTCCGTGGGAGAAGCGGAAGGCAAGCTCGCGCAGCGCTGCGGTGAGGCCAGCAGCGCTGAGCTCGATTGGGTAGAGGCCGCGGGCGAGGTCGCGCGCCAAACCAACATTGGCATTCACGATGGTGGCAGCTTGGGCGAGCACTTCGGCTTCGCGTGGATTTTTCTTTTCGATCTTGTTCGCGCTGGACTGAAGAAAGAAGCAGGCCGCCGCCAGCTCCTGACAAAGGCTGTCATGCAAATCCTGACCGATGCGGCGTTTCTCGCGTTCGCTCACGAGGAGGACTTCTCCTTCCAGCTCAGAACGATGTCTGATCTCACTCTGGAGTCGTTTGTTGAGGGTAGTAAGCTGGGCGGTGCGTTCTACGACGCGTGCCTCCAGTTGCTGGTGCGCGCGGGCCAGTTCCTCGGCGTGCTCCCGGTCCTTTGTCACGTCGCGTGCGACTTTAGCGAAGCCGTGCGGGTTTCCATTCTCGTCATCGAGCCGGTGCATCACGCCATCGACCCAGACGCGCGAGCCATCTTTGCGCAAATGCCAGCGTCGATCGTCGGCGGAGCCGTCAGCGAGAGCGATCGCAATTTCCGTTTCCTCGCGCTCGATCGCGCGATCTTCGGGGGTGAAAACAATTTCACCACGCTGGCCGATCGCTTCCTCGGCCGTCCACCCGAAGACGCGCTCGGCGCCGGCGTTCCAGTAAATAATCTCATTCTCAAGCGAGAGCAGGAACATGGCGTAATCCCGCGCGCCCTCCACGAGAAGGCGGAAGCGTTCCTCGCTGCGGCGCAGGTCTTCGCTGCGAGCCTTATCGGCGGTCACATCCTGCACCACGCCTGCGACGCGGGAAATGATACCGCCTTCATCGCGGATTGGGAATCCAGTGTCGCGCATCCAGCGCACCGACCCGTCGCTCGGACGAATGATACGATACTCGACCACCGCACGCTCACCGGCCAGCGCGCTGCGCATGGCTTGGCCGGCGGCTTCGCGATCTTCGGGATGCACGATATCGTCGAATCGGTCGATGTTTTTCATGAGCGTCTCGCGCGGCGCGCCCCACATCTCTTCGAAGACTGGGTTCAAGTACTCGAGCTCGTGCTTCGCCGCATCGACAATCCAGAACACATCCGCCGAGTTCTCCGCGAATTGCCGGAAGCGTTCCTCGCTTAAGCGCAATTCTTCCTCCGCGCGCTTGCGGTCGCCGATGGGCTGGATGATCGCGAGCGTGTAAAGCGGCTCGCCAGACGCACGCCGCACAAAGGTGGCCGTCATCGTCGCCCAAACAACCTCGCCCTCCTTGCACACGTAGCGTTTGTCGAGTGTGTATTCGGAGATCTCACCACTCGTTAGGCGACGTGTCAGCTTTTCTTCTTCCGCATAGTCCGCTGGATCGGTCACATCGCGCACGAGCATCTGCTTCAATTCACTCTCGTTGTATCCGACGAAGTGACAGAACCCGCGATTCGCCGCGACAAAGCGACCGCCCGCGCCCACCTGCACGATCCCGACGCTGGCCTGCTCGAACATGGCCCGCAAGCGCGCCTCGCTTTCGCGCAAGGCTTCCTCCGCCCGGGCGCGCTCGAGGCGCGGGAAAATACGTTGCGCGAGTTCGCGCACCAGTTCAATTTCGTCCTCGCGCCATTCCCGTGGCACGGTGTCGGTAATGGAAAACATATACTTCCATTCGGCGCCGCGGATGAACGGCACGATAATGAATGCCGCTATCTGCTGAGCCGCAAGTGCGCGGCCGTCGGTGCGTGGATCGCTCTGCGTATTCGCGACGATGGTCAGCTCTCCAGCGTGACTCGACCGGACGAACTCTTCGGTAAGGAAGTCTTTAATCCGATGCTTCCCGAGCGGGCTCATCACGCCCGGCTTCGCCCACACATGGGTGACAGTCAGCTCTTGCTCCGCAGCTTCGTCGATCTCGACGAAGTCACAGCTCCCGAGCTTGAGGTACTCGCCGATTTTTGCGCCCACTCGATCCATGACCTCGTCGGGCGTCGAGAGACGGGATAGCTCTTCCCCGATGTCCGCCAAAAAGGCGAGATTCGCCTCCCGCCGTTTGCGCTCGGTGATCTCGCTAAAGACGACCGCCACCTGCCGGCTGTCATCGCCGCCGACGCGGAACGCATAGCCATAATACCACCGTCCATCAAGTCCACCGACAGAACCGTCAACACGAGCACTTTGTCCGGTGATAGCGACCCGGCCGTAAGTCTCGATCCAGTTTTCTTCGATCTCTGGGAGAAGTTCTCGCACTCTTTTGCCGGCGGCGTTCTTAAGGCCGGTTAATTTCTCGAATGCTAGATTGGTTTCCAGAATGCGGAAGTCGACGGGACGATCGCCGGGGTCGAAAATCATCTCAAGGACGTAGTAGGCTTCGTCCATCGAGTTGAAAACCGTGCGATAACGCTGCTCCGACTGGCGGGCCTGCTCTTCGCTCGCGCGCAATTGCTCTTCGGCCTGCCGCCGCTCGGTGACGTCACGCGTCACCCCGCCCACGCCTTCCACGTGGCCGTCTGAGGTGCGGAGCGGAAAGAGAATGTATTCGTAGATGCGCGCGCCGAACGCGCTCGTGAACGGCGTTTCGTCCTTCATCGTTTTCTGCGTCTCGATGACTTCCTCAATCTGCCGCTGCAACTTCGTCGCGAGTTCCGGCGGGTACTCGAGCTCGTGAAAGTTTTTGCCGATCGCCTGCTCGGGCGTTTTTTGCCAGAGATTCAGCAGCGACTGGCTGATGTAGGTAAAGCGGCCGGCGAGATTGAACTCGTAGAGGAAGTCCGGCGCTCCCGCCATGATCGTGCTGAATTTTTGCGCCTGACTCTCCGCGCGCCGGTGCGACGCGCGCACATTGTCCTCCGCGCGTTTGCGCTGCGTGATATCGATGAACGTCGCGACCACGCCGGCGATGCGGTCTTCCACCGTGCGATACGGCGCGATGCGGCTGAGATACCAGCGCACCTCGTCCTGCGGGATTTCGCCGCCATCCTGACAGACCTCCCGTTCGATCGTCGACCTCCGGTCGAGCACCTCCTCCGCGTCGGTGAGAAAATTCTTATAATCCAGTTTATGGGTGATGTCGGCGAGCGGTCGGCCGAGGTCCGCCGGGAGAAGATTGAATATCTTCTGCGCGCTCGGCGTGAAGCGGTGGATGCGCAGTTGCCGGTTTAAAAAGATGGTCCCGATGTCCGTCGACGACATCAGGTTGTTGAGGTCGGTATTGGCCCGGCTGAGATCTTCCACGCTGTTCTTAAGCTCGTTGTTCACCGTGCTCAGTTCCTCGTTGACCGAGTGCAATTCCTCCTGGCTCGTCTCCAGTTCCTCGGTCGCGGAACGCAGCTCTTCGTTGATTGCCTGCAGCTCTTCGTTCGAAGCTTTTGATTCTTCGTTGCCCGCTTCGTATTGCTCAACCGTGCTGCTGAGTTGCTCCTTTAGATAATTGATCTCCTCGTCGAGGCCGCGAGTGACGTCGCCGTGTGCTGCCGGCTGGGCCCGGCTCAGAGGCAGGTCGGGTTCCTTCTGGAAGAGGACGAGATAGAATTTCTCCGCGGGCGTGCTCGCGACTCTTCGCACTTGCAGGCTGATCGATTCGCTCCGGCCATCGAAGTGAACCGTTTGCGGTGCGCTCGTGACGGTGAGTTCATCGCCTTGGGAAGCACGAAAGAGCGCGGTGCGCAGCTCGATCTGCAGGGCGGGATTGATAAGCCTGAAGAGATTGGCGGAGGGCTCGCCCGGGCTGAGGCGGAGGTAGCGGCCGGCTTTTTCGGAAAGGTGCACGACCTCGTGTTCCTCGTTCACGACGAGGGAAGGCGGGGCGTATTGTTCGAGCAGCTTTAGGTGCAGCTCGCCGAAGAGCGCTGCACGGCGTTCCTGCCCTAGAAAGAGCGATTCATCCGACTTCTTTGCGGAATTTTCCACCGCCTTCTGCCCCAACGCCGGCAGCGCCCGTGTCCGCATCGGCACCTTCCATGTCGGGCGCGGCACCGAGCGCCTGACATAAATTCGATGTTTCGGGTCCACCGGAGAGAAAAGCCCCTGCACCGTGCTGCTCTCCGAACCGCCGATAAAGAGCAGCCCGCCCGAGCGCAAGGCGAAGTGGAAGATGTCGAAGACCTGCTCCTGTGCTTTACTCGTTAGGTAAATGAGCAGGTTGCGGCAGGAGACGAGATCGAGGCGCGAGAACGGTGCGTCGCTCAGAAGATTGTGCGGGGCGAAGAGGATTTTCTCGCGCAGCGACTTGCGCACGCGATAACGGCCGTGGTCTTTGGCGAAGAAACGCCGGAGCCGCTCCTGCGAAACGTCGGCCTCGATCGTCGCCGGATACAACCCATCGCGCGCTTCCACGATCGCCTGCTCGTCGATGTCGCTCGCGAAGATCTGGATTGTCGGCGGCGATTCGAGCCGTTCCGCATGTTCGCAGAGAAGCATCGCGATTGAATACGCTTCCTCGCCCGTTGCGCTGCCCGCGACCCAGACGCGGAACTGCTCGTTTTTTTGTTTGCCGGCGAAGAGCTGCGGGATATTCGTCTCCAGCGTCGCGAACGATTCCTGATCGCGGAAGAAATGGGTGACGCCGATGAGTAAGTCTTGCAGGAGTGCGCGCACCTCCGCGGGATGTTTGCGCAGGAACTCGAGGTAATGCGGGATCGTTTCAAGCGAATTCACCTGCAGCCGCCGCGCAATGCGTCGCAGCACCGTGGCGCGTTTGTAATGCGCGAAGTCGTGACCGGTGTGCGCGCGAAGATGCGCCAGCACTTCGCCTAAGGCGGCTTCATGCTCCGGCGCGCGCGTCTCATCCGAAACCGTCTCGCCGCCCGGCGCGTCCTCCACCTTCGCATCCGGCTCCTTGGCTTCCGGAATTTCCGGCGGCAGCTTCATCCGGTGCTCGTTCTGGACGAATTCCAGGAGCTTCGCCGGCATCTCCGCAATGGGCAGAACCCAATCGATCATCCCAGTGCTGATCGCCGTTAGCGGCATGCTGTCGTGCTCGGCTTCGTTAGGATCCTGCGCGATCGTCACGCCACCTTGTGCGCGGATGTGTTTCACACCAATCGCGCCATCGGAATCCGTGCCGGAGAGGACGACGCAGACGCCGCGTTGACCGTAAGCCTGCGCGAGCGTGCGGAAGAAAAGGTCTATCGTGACTCGTCGCCCAAGCGCCTGCTGCGGCTCGACCAACTGCAACAGACCCTCTGCAAAGGTGAGCTGGTGATTTGGCGGAATCACATAGACGTGATTTGGCTTCACCTTCACCGGCTCGCTTAGCTGCATCACCGGCATTGCCGTTTTCTGCTGGAGGATGGAGGCGAGATTGCTTTCGTGCCCGGGTGAAAGATGCATCACCACGACGAAAGCGAGCCCGCTGTCCGGCTTCATATCGCTGAAGAACTGCTGGAGCACAGCCACGCCGCCCGCGGAAGCGCCCAGCCCCACGACTGCGGTGGGCTCATTAGGGTCGCGGCGCTTCCGTGCGCCAGCGCGTGCGTTCTCGCTTATCGCGTCCGTGGCCGCCGGATCGAAGCGCTCTTTAACTGGTTTTTCTTCTGCGGGCATTTAATGGCCGGTACACGCGCGCCAGCTCCACGTTAAGCCCGGAGCATCAGGTAGCGAGAGATAATACGCCCGCGACAGCACAACTCGCTCACCAAAGAGAACGATGACGGTTTCACAACCTGCTACGGAAAAAATTCCCAAACCATCTAAAGCGCCATCTCCATGGCGCCGTCGCTCATCTTATTCTCGTTAGGCTTGTGTGCTAGGCCTTTGGTTTGCGGACAAACGGCGCCACGATCGCCATCACTTGCGCGCGAGTAAGCGGCTCGTCGAAGGCTTCCGTCAAGGCCCGATGAGAAATTTTGCTCACTGATGGCATATCTACCCCGTTGTGGACCACGTTCGATTCACCAGCATATGTCGCTGGTATGGCGCCGTTGCTTTCGCTCTCCGTAATCCAACCTTTCAACCCGCGAATGCGCCGAATCTCAGCCACATGCCGCCCTTCGCTGGAGTGGATGCGCAGAGCCGCCGTTAGCAGCGTCGGGCTTTGCATGAGATTCGGCGCCTGCCCCTTGTAAGCGCGCACACCGGTCTCCTCGCTCGTCTGCGCCACAATCAGGAAGGTGTGATAGTTGGTAAAGACGTCCGGGAATCTTCCGTGCGCTGTGTGGTCGAATTCCGTCGAGGTATCGGGTGTGCCGCCGATGCCGGTGATGCCGGTAGTGAGGAAAACAACGTGCCGCGTCTCATTGCGACCGATCTGTTCGAAGACCGCGCGATCGGAAGCCGGGATGAGGCCTGGCGCTTCCAGGGCCAGCTTGTAAAATTCGCTTTCCCGCCGCTCGAGAAAGAGCGCGAAGTTCAAAACATCAGCAGCAGCCTGGGGATCTTTGGCCACGATTTTCCCAACACCCGCACAGCCTGCGCCCGCGGCCAGCGGCAGGCTCGCCAGCAGCATTCGCCATCCGGCCTGACCCGCTTTGCGCAGGGCGGCGCGGCGATCAAGATTGTTAGGCGTAGTGGAAAGAGTTTCGGCGAGTTGGTTCGGGTGCATAATTTTTTAGGGCGGAAGAAAGTCGTTAGGGCTTCAGGAAATGGATGTGCTGCGCAAATGGTCTTCGCTTGATGATCGCCGAGTCTGCGCGTGCTGCGACCGGGTGATTAGCGGGCGGATGATTGATGTCTGGCAAGACACCCGGGGCACCTACCGGTTGCATTGTCCCACCCCTGGCTGCCCGGCGTCGCCGCGGGATTGGTTACATCATGGGGCGATGCGGGGACCTATTGGCGCCGCAGTGCGGAGCAGGGGGCCAATTATCGGTTTCGGTCTGTCTGCGACCTGACGATTAAGAGGAACCGCTGTGCACGGGTTGTCGACGAGGCCATTGCTCGTTCCGTTTTGCAGTCGGACCTGCGGCTAAGTACAGGAAAACGGCGCTCCGAAGAGCGCCGCTTTGAGTTATAACCGGTTCTTAAACCGGGTTGTTGATTTACCCGCCGGCAGTCGGATAGGACGACTGTCGGAGTCGACGTTCCGGCGTATCAGAATTTGAAATTGCCGATGCGCGTGCGCCAGTTGAAGCTGCTTGTGGCGTCATAGTACTCCTGCGTGTACCAGAAGGTGCTATCATCGATCGGATCGACGGTCATGTCGCTGTAATCGCCCCAACGGTTACTCGTGTTGATTTGGGAACCATTGCCGTCGAAGAGATGAGCTTCACCCTGAGCGAGCTTGTTCAGGGGATCGCTCGCCAGCCGTCCCGCGTAGCGAATCTGCGGGTGGATGGTCGGGCTCGAGGCGCTAAAGCCGAGCGCGATATCTCCTCGCCTATCCATCGCGATACTCCCCAGCCAGCGCCAGGTCGTATCAGGCTGGTAGGTTGACTCCTGAAAGACCGTTACCGGTCCAGCCGTTACTCCGCGAAGCTCGAACCAGCGCACACCTGCTACGCCGCCGGAGGAGACGGTATAGTTTCCGACGAGGGATTCGTGGTCGCGAAAATTCCGGTAAGCGACACGGAACATTAAGCGGTCAGCGAGCCCATCGAGCCCCTGCCCTTGGGCCGGGAGACCGCCCAGTTGAGGCACGCAGTTGCGGTTGCCCGGGCAGAGCTGGGTAAAGCGCGCGGCCGGCGGAGTGGCGAATTTGGCGAAGGTTGAGTTAGCCGGCGTGCCAAAATCCACGTGGAAGTGATAGATGTCGTAAACACCCGAGGAAGGCCATCCCACATAGGTGTTCGGCGCACCTGCCGCTGGCAGTTTACGACCGTCCAAGTCCGCAGGCAAGAATGGTGCGACGTTACCGCCCAGAGGTGGGAAGGTGACGAACGTAGCTGGCATGCCTTTGAGCATTTTGGCACGGTCGAAGGCGAAGGGCTGAGGACCGAGATAGGCCGTGCCGGTTGAATTGAAAATGTTAAAGCTCACGTAGTAAGCGTCGGGCCAGACGGCAATGTGTGGATAGTCGATGAAATTGCTGCCTAGGTGAAAGCCATAACGATTGTAGGTTCCGGTGGCATCGTCGCTAGTGGAGATAGCGATGCAATAGTCGGAAGGGATACTGCTCCCCGCGAACTCGGTGATAACCCAGCGCCTGGCGACTTGGTCAAAGACGACAACTGGGTCTCCAAAGCCGGAAGTCTGGCAGACACCGCCAAAACCAGCCCAGAGTGACTCGATGCTATTTGGTCCTAGCACTGAAGCACCGGTGGCCTTGTTGAAGACCTGATAGCCTGTGTTTACCATCTGCACATATTGCGTGGTTCCTACCTCGCCATTCGTATCAGGTGGCGCGCAGTTGCAGCCGACGCCAGGGAATGAGATGCCAGCGAAGTTGAGGATCGGCGCCGGTATGCTGGGCGCGAGCTGGCTCAGCAATGTTCCCTTATCAACGACCAAGTCAGGGGCGTCCTTGTGGTCATTGAAAATCAATGGATTCAGATTAGCCTCGTGCTCTTGCTTGGCTTGGACTGCCCAAGCAGGCTGATCGCGCAGTGCTGGTGAGACGTCGTTGTGGTAAGAGGCGCCGATGATGACGCCGGGACCCTGTTTTGCTCCCGCTGCCAGGGCGGACGAGTTTGAGTAAACGCTTAAGCTCATGAGCGCCAGAAAGACGCCGACCGAGCTGAGCACGAATCCGAACGAAACGCGTAGATTAAAGAACGCGCTTCGAGAAGCTGACTTTTTTTTCATGTATTTTTTGTGTTGTGGTACGGCAAAAGAACCCTTTTACCTGTTATGGAGGCTATCGAGTTGAGAAGGCTTCATCTACGACTTTCTGCTTACAAATTTGTCATCTTAGGGAGTTGGGCCTTTCGTCACGTTCGCTCCCAAAGAACAGCAGGCTCCGGCCCGGAGCGCGCAAACTCTCAGCGAGCTGGCAACGTCCCGACGAGAATGCCCGCGAGCAGGAACGTCAGCGCGGCTGAAAGCAGGCAAAATGGGCAAAACGCTTTCAGAACGAATGCTTGCAAATAGAGGAAGCCTAACGTCGCCAGAAACATAGCGGCGACCGTGCAACTAAGGAAAGCTCGAGCCTTGGGATAACCGAATGCAGAGCAGACCGCCGCGCTGAAGGCGGCGAAGTAACCCACCATCCCGAAAGCAGCCGTCGGAACCCCACCAACTGAAGCGTAAACGCTGCTCAACACGGTCGAACACCCCGAGGAAGACCCACAAAGCGAGTCGTCTCCCGTGAGATGCATCACCGTCAGGAATGTGGCGTCGGCCAACCCGCACAGCGCGATTAACGCCATGACGACGTAAGCAACCTTCCTCCCGCCGCCCGCGGCGGGTCGCCTCTTGCTTTTCTCGGAACTCCTGGAGCGGGAGGGCAAGGTCAGCTTTTCTTTTTCCCCGCGATCGCCGTTTCGATCGCCGCTTGCAGTTTGTCCCGCGTGAAAGCGCCCCGCACTTCGTTGCCATTCAAGAAAATCGTCGGCGTATTCCTGACGCCACGCGCCTGGCCGGCATCGCCTTCTGCCATGATCCGCGCTTTTGCCTGATCCGATATCGCATCGGCCTCGAACCGCTCGACGTTTAGCCCAAGCGCCTGCGCATACGCGCTGAAAAATCGCCCCGGCTTGGACGCCTTGCTCCAGACCTCCTGATATTGATAGAGCATGTCGTGCATCTCCCAGAAATGTCCTTGCAAGCCGGCCGCTTCTGCCGCCATCGCCGCCTCCAGCGCATGCTGGTGCATCGCGAGGGGGAACTCGCGAAAGATCACTCGCAGACGCGGTCCATAATCCTTCTCGAGGTCACCGATCACGGCTGAAGTCATCGCGCAGGAAGGACATTGAAAGTCTCCGTAAATCTCCAAAGTCGCCGCCGCGCTTGCTGAACCGCGCACGTGGAGTGAATCCGAATCCGCTTTTTGTTCCGCTGGGCTGGAAGCGGTCGCAGCCGCCGCGACCGTCGCGGGAGTAGTTGAAAGCGGCCGCATCTTCGCTCGATAAAGCCAGGCGCCAGCGATCCCTGTGACCAGCGCCACGGCGATGATGATGAGAAAGGGAAGATAACGTCGCATACGAACCGGCGGCGACTTTATCCTGCAAAGCGCGGTCCGCGCAACTTTCCGTGGCGCCGGTCGCATTGCGCCGGTGGGGCGTGAATGTTAGCCTCGCCGCTCGCGATGAGCCAAAACTACAAGCCGACGCTCAATCTGCCGAAGACGGATTTCCCGATGAAGGCCGGCCTGCCCACGCGTGAGCCGGAGATGCTGAAGAACTGGGAGGAGGCCGGCCTTTACGAGCAAATTCAAAAGGCACGCGCGGACGCCGAGCTATTCGTCCTGCACGACGGCCCGCCTTTCGCGAACGGCGACGTCCACATGGGCACCGCGCTCAACAAAATCCTCAAGGACTTTGTCGTCAAATCGAAGACGATGTCCGGGTATCGCGCGCCCTTCGTGCCGGGTTGGGACTGCCATGGTTTGCCGATCGAATACAAGGTCGTAAAGGAGGCGAAACACCTCTCGCCGCTGGAGGTGCGCCAGCGTTCGGAGGCCTTCGCGCGGAAATTCATCGACATCCAGCGCGAGCAATTCAAGCGCCTCGGAGTCTTCGGGGACTGGGCGCATCCTTACCTCACAATGAACCCCGCCTACGAAGCGGAAATCCTGCGCGCCTTTGCGGTCTTTGTCGAGCGCGGGCTGGTTTACGAATCGCTCAAGCCGGTCTTCTGGAGCACGGGCGCGCAGACCGCCCTGGCCGAGGCCGAGGTGGAATATCAGGATCGCGAGGATAGCGCGGTCTACGTCAAATTTCCCATCGTCACTGGCGCGCTCGGCGGGAAGGCGGGCATCGTCATCTGGACAACCACGCCATGGACGCTGCCGGCCAATCTCGCGATCGCGGTTCATCCGAAAGAGCGTTACGTCGCGCAGAAATTTTCGCGCGGCGAAGAGACCGATGTTTTTGTCCTGGCGCAAAGCCTAACGAGTGCTTTCGCGGCCGCCACCGGCTGGCATCCCGCAGGCGAACCGCTCGCGACCTTCCCCGGCGCGAAGCTCGAAGGCATCGGCGCGCAGCATCCGTTTCTCCCGCGCACCGCGATCGTCCTCACCGCCGATTTTGTTACTATGGATACCGGCACCGGCGCAGTCCACATCGCGCCCGGCCACGGCGAAGACGACTACTCGTTAGGCAAAGCGAACAGCCTCCCGATCCTTTCCCCGGTCGATGATCATGGCCGCTACACTGAGGAGGCCGGCCTTCCCGAGCTGGCCGGCAAATACGTCTTCGACGCCAATCCTGATATCGTTAGGCTGCTGCGCGACCGCGGGATGCTCGTGGCTGAAGAGGTTTACCGGCATACCTATCCCTATTGCTGGCGCTCGAAAACGCCAATCATCTTCCGCGCGGTCGAGCAGTTCTTCATCCGCATTGACGACCTCCGCGCGCGCGCGCTCGAGGCCGTCACGAAGGTGAAATGGCTGCCGCTTTGGGGCGGGAATCGCATCGCCGGCACGATCGAGGCGCGCCCCGATTGGGTCATCTCGCGCCAGCGCAGCTGGGGTGTGCCGCTGCCGGTCTTTTATTCGCCTAACAATGACGCGATTTTCGATCCGTCGTGGATCCGCCGCCTCGCCGATCTCGTCGCAAAACGCGGCTCGAATATTTGGTTTGAGCTCGACGACGCCGCGCTCGCGCGTGAGCTCGATCTTCCCGAAGGCACGCGCCATCGCAACGACACCATCGACGTCTGGATCGACAGCGGCGTTTCCCATCAAGCCGTTTGCGCCACGCACTCGGAGCTGCGCGATCCCGCTGATATGTATCTGGAAGCGACCGACCAGCATCGCGGCTGGTTTCAATCCTCCCTCCTGACCAGCGTCGCCCTGCATGATCGCGCGCCTTACAAGACCTGCGTCACGCATGGTTTCGTGGTCGACGTAGACGGCAAGAAAATCTCCAAGTCCAGCACCTACAACAAGCCGATGGACGCCGGCCATTTCGTCGGCCGGCACGGCGCCGACATCGTTAGGCTATGGGTTAGCAGCGTGGACTACAGCGATGACGTTCCTTTCTCCGAGGAGATGTTCACCCGCCTCGGCGACACCTACCGCCGCATCCGCAACACGCTCCGCATTTTGTTAGGCAACCTCGCGGATTCCCTCGCGCCGTGTAGCGCGTCGTCCACGCAGTCCACGCTCGTCGACCGCTGGATTCTCGACCGCCTGCAGAGTGTGATCGACGAGTGCCGCGCGGCCTACGACGCCTACGAGTTCCACATGATCTATCATACTTTGAACCAATTCTGCGCCGTCGATCTAAGCAGCCTCTACATCGACATCACGAAGGATCGCATGTATTGCGACGCGCCGGATTCTGCGCGCCGCCGCGCCACCCAGGCAGCCATGCGGGAAATCTTCGACGCGCTCTGCCGCCTGCTTGCGCCCATCCTTGTTTTCACCGCCGAAGAAGCCTGGAGTTATCTCGGCACCGGCGACTCGGTTCACTTGCAGCTATTCCCGGAACCGCGCGAGGCTGCCAGACATACACTCGTTAGGGGAGAAGTCGAAGAGCTGCTCAAACTTCGCGGCGTCATCGGGGTGGCGATTGAAAAAGCGCGCCAGGACAAAGTCATTGGCAACGCGCTCGAAGCCGCGGTCAGTTTGCGTTGCGACGAAAGATTTGCTACCGCCTTCCCGCGTGAGGAACTCGAGGAATTTTTCATCTTGAGCGACCTGGAATTGGAGCCGGCTAACGAACCAAGCGCCACCGTCGTGCATACCGCTTACGAGAAGTGCGCGCGCTGCTGGCGGCATCGACCCACCGTCGGCGCGATCGCGGCGCATCCCGATCTTTGCGATCGCTGCGCCGCCGTCGTAGTGGAGGCGCTCGCGTGAGGCTCCTTTTTCTTCTCACTCTGCCGCTCTACGCGCTTGATCAACTGACGAAACTTCTCGTCCTTCGCTTTATTGATCCGGCCGAGCCACGCGTCCTCATTCCGGATTTTTTCGCGCTCGTCCACGTCACTAACTCCGGCGCCGCTTTCGGTTCTTTCGCGAACAACAACGGCTTCTTCATCGCCCTCTCCTGCGTCGCGCTCGTCGTTGTTACCGTCCTTTTACTGCGGCGCGAATTCTCCGATGCCTGGCGCCGCATAGCGCTTGCTCTCCTCCTCGCCGGCATTCTCGGTAACTTCACCGACCGCCTCCTCCACGGCCATGTCATTGATTTCCTGCTTTTCGATCTGCATGTCCGATTCGCCGATCCCTTTCCCGCCTTCAACGTCGCCGATTCTTGCATCTGCATCGCCGTCCTCTGCTTTATCGTTCATTCCTTTTTCCAGCGAACAAGGATGCCGGTAACCGCGGATGAATGAGCTAAATGATTAACCAAAGCGCCAGCGCGGTCGTCATGATCCGGCCGAGTGGGTTTTATCCGAACCCGCAGACCGCGCAGGATAACGCCTTTCAACAAGAGGCGAAGGCCGGGGAAGACCTTTCGTCACTCGCCCAGACTGAATTCGATACCGCCGTTGCCGCCCTTCGAGACGCGGGCGTCGTGGTCCACGTCTTTGCCGACACACCCGCGCCGCCGAAACCGGACGCGGTCTTCCCTAACAACTGGTTCTCGACTCACCAGGACGGCCGAATCGCGCTCTATCCGATGTATTCACCCTCCCGCCGCGCCGAACGCCGCGACGATCTCATCGAGGCCTTGCGCGAGCGCTACCAGGTGAGCGAGGTCGTGGATTACTCATCCTACGAAAAGCGTGGTCGCTACCTGGAAGGAACCGGAAGCCTGGTCCTCGATCGCGTCCATCGCATCGCTTACGTTTCCCTTTCCAAACGCGCCGATCGCGAGCCGTTGGAAAAATTCTGCGCCGATTTTGACTACGAGCCGTTCACTTTTGAAAGCACCGGCGGTGACGGGCGTCCTATCTATCACACTAATGTCATGCTGTGTGTCGGCTCCGAGTTAGCCCTTGTCGGCCTCGACCTCATCGGCGATCGCACGCAGCGCGAAGCGCTCCGCGCCCGGTTGGAAGCCACGGGCAAGACCATCATCGCCCTCGATCGAAACCAAATCGAAGACTTCGCTGGCAACACGCTTGAGTTGCGGGGCGAACAAAGCAAGCTGCTCATCCTCTCGACCCGCGCGGCGGCCGCTCTTACCGATGAGCAGCGCGCCACAATCACCCGCTCCGCGCGCCTCCTGCCGCTCACCCTCCCGACGATCGAGCTGGGAGGCGGGAGCGCTCGTTGCATGATGGCGACCATCCACCTCCCGCCTCGCGCCAGCTGACCTTGGAAAGACGAGCGCCTTGTCGTCCACGCCGTTTATCAGGGCGCGAAGAGGGGCTTAAGGTCTACATAGATCCGGCACTCTTTCGCCATGAAGGAATCGTCTGTGCTGGCCATCTGGAAAACTGTCATGGCCGGCAGGGTGACGATAGCATCGTCGTGACGCCTGTAAGTCACCAGCGCTTCAAGGAAGATGGTCTGCCCGTCGCAAGAGATAGCCGTGAATTCATGCCGCAGCGACACCATCGCCTGGAAGAATCTCGCAATCGCGTTCTCTATCTGCGGCCGCCCGATGATCGCCGGCTCGTTACCGAAATGCAGCATTCCCTCCTCCACAAAGACCGCCGCAAACCCGGCGGCGTCCTTCCGGTCCACCGCGTCGCCATAGAGGGATCGCGCCCAAGCAGCCGCTTTCTCATGAGATAAGGAGGACGTCATGGCTTCTTCAGTCCTTGTGTCTTTCTCCTAGCCCTTTGCTTGCTAACTTCCTCCCGCCGAGAGCATCCGGCGATGTGGTCATTCACAATCCCCACCGCCTGCATCCAGGCATAGACAATAACCGGCCCAACGAACTTAAATCCGCGCTTCTTTAGGCTCGTGGATATCTCTTCCGAGAGCGCTGTCCTGGCCGGAACGTCACCCGCTTTCTGCCGCTTGTTCTGGATCGGCTTTCCGCCGGTTGGCGTCCAGACAAAGCTGGAAAACTCTTCACCCGCCGCCGCCATCTCGAGATAGGCGCGCGCGTTGCCGATCGTCGCCTCGATCTTGGCTCGCGAACGGATGATGCCTTCATTCGCCAGCAGTCGTGTCACATCTTTCTCGCCGAACCGCGCTACTACTTCGGGGTTGAAACCCTCGAAGGCTTCGCGGAAAGGATCCCGCCGGCGCAGGATCGTTAGCCAGGAAAGCCCGGCTTGGAATCCTTCGAGCATGAGCATTTCCCAAAGGGCACGGCTCTCGCGCACCGGCACGCCCCATTCCTCGTCGTGATAGGTGCGGAGCAGTGGATCGTTCTCTGCCCATGAGCATCGCTCGATCGGCTTCGCTGGCATGCACCAACAGTCGGGTGTTCGTTTTGCGCCCGTCAACGCAAAATTGCGCTGCGGCTTTCTCGACGGCTCGTTTTGAGTAAATTCGTCGGATGCGGGCAGAGCGCACAATCCGGAAATCGAAAGCGCGATCGAAAGGTGATTCGCCCTTCGGTGAGCTCATCCTCATCGATCAAGAGCCACTGCGTGCGTCGACCGCCGCGGATTGCAAGAGGGTGATGGCGTGTCTCGAGAAAGCGCGCGCCGGATGGCATCATTTCGAACGCAAAGACAAGCCGGCCTTTGCGCGTTGGCGGGCACGCGAGTTCGGGGCTCTCCTAAGTGCCGCGCGCGATGTCGAGGCGCAGATTCGCGATGCCCAGACGCTCGTGCACGAGGTGGAGTTGGAAATGCGGCGCGTGTTTCAGGACCCGCACAGTGCTTATCAGCGGGTCATGTTTCGGCGCGGAAATCCTGCGGCCGGCATCGAAGAAGAAGCCGGGATTCCTTACTCAGGCGGCGGCGCGCGAAAGGTCAGCGATTTCGAAAAGGAAGCGCTTTTCCAAGAGTGGGTGAAAAGCTCTCTCGGCACAAATCCTGACAAGATGGATGACGAAGCCTATTCCACCACGTTCGAAGCTTTCAAGACCCATATGTTCCGCAGCCCGGCGGACGAGGCGCGGCCGAAAACTTTCAGCCGCTCGCGCCAGGTGCCGCCCGGCAGGCCGCGGCTAGACTCCCCTTCAGCCGGGACGACCGAAGAAGATTCCGCGCCCGTGGATGCGCGCGTCCGGGAGCTTTACCGTAGGCTCGTTAGGCGATTGCATCCCGACCTGCGCGCGGATGGGACGGCGGCGGTCTCCGCCCTCTGGCATGAGGTGCAGGAGGCCTACGGCGCGAGCGACGTCGCCCGGATGGAAATCCTGCTTGCCCTAAGTGATATCGAAGCGAACCGCACGGCCGACCAGACCCTCTCGCAGATGCATGTCGTCCTGGCTGAGTTAGAGCGCGCTTTGCGGGCGCTGGAAAAGAGTTTGCGGGAGGCGGAGGGCGAGGATGCTTGGGATTTCGCGCGGTTAGGGCCGGGTGCTGACTTACGGGCGCGGGTGGAACGGCAGTTAAAGACCGATCTCGTAGGCCGCACGCAACGTCTGGACCTTCTTACGCGAACAGTCAGGGAGTGGGCGCAAGGCCCGGCTGTTAACCGCAAGGTGCGATTAGGGAGAGCCGCGAATCGCGTCGGTGTCGCGATGTAGAACTCGAAGGCGTGTGCTTCCAGGACATGCGGAGGCACGTCCCTTCGGCTAAGTTACGGAGTGTCCGACAGCCTGCCACTTGCGGATCCGCGTTTTGCCACCCGGGAACGACAGCCCGGGCTCGATCTGTTGCGGGCGCTCGCTATCCTCCTGGTGGTCTTCTATCACGCGGGCATCTACGGCTTCGCGCTTCCGCATGATTGGCATCGCTTCGGGTGGGTCGGGGTCGATCTCTTCTTTGTCCTTAGCGGATATCTCATCGCCGGCCAGCTCCTCACGCCCCTCGCGCGCGGAAAGCAGTTAGACCTTGCCCGCTTCTTCTGGCGCCGAGCCTTGCGCATTCTGCCGGCGTACCTGGTCATCCTCGCGATCTATTTCTTCCTGCCTTTCCTGCGCGAGTTTCCGGAGATACCGCCGCTCTGGAAGTTTCTCGCTTTTGCGCAAAACATTGATCTGCGTGGCGGCACCGCCTTTTCGCATGCCTGGTCACTTTGTGTGGAGGGGCAGTTCTATCTCATCCTGCCGTTCCTTCTCTTGCTCATCGTCCAATGGAAGAATGGCGGGGTGTTCGTGGCGTGTGCAGTCTTCGTTGCTGGGCTGGTGCTGCGTGCCATGTTTGCCCACCTTCATCCGGCTGGAACCGGTGTCTCGTTCCTAGCTTTCCAAAGGCTCATTTATTATCCTACCTGGACGCGGCTCGATCCGCTCGTCTTCGGAGTAGGTCTCGCTGCCATCGAACAATTCCGACAGCCATGGTGGCTGTGGTTGCAAGATGCTGCGCGCTGGCTTTGGGCGCCGGGACTGGCGGTCATCGTCTATGGCTTGTCGCTCGGCGAAAACGATCTCACGATTGCTACCTGTGTCTGGCAATTCCCGCTGATTGCGCTGGGGATGGCGACGCTGCTGGTTTGCGCGATTAGCCCTCGATTACCATTTCGGCGGTTCGCTCTGCCGGGAGCGGCATTCGTGGCCAGCATCGCCTATAGCATCTATCTCAGCCATAAACTTGTCATTCACGCGGTGACGCAGCTATGCGCCAGTTGGAACATGCCTCTTACCTCGGCCGGGGCGATCGGGCTAAACCTCTTATCCATCTCATTCGTGGGCGCTCTCCTCTTCTTTGCAGTCGAAAGACCCTTCCTCCAACTCCGGCGGCGTCGTGTGCCCGCTCGGAGTCCTAGCGGGGAATGACCTCTTCGGGATGATGTTTGCGCCAATAGCGCAAGGCCGCACCAACCGCCATACAGCTCGGGTCGGCCGCTTCGTAGTCAGCCAACTGCTCTTGCGCCGCGCCACCTTTCCGCAGGTCTTCTGCCTCGTATTCTGCAAAGGCTGGGGTTAGCCGTTCCTGGTCATCTCCCACGCGCATGCGATCGCGGAACCAATCGGCCCAGCGACGGACCCGTTCCGCGAGCGCGTCTAGATGCGAGGAAACGGTGCCGGTGGCGAGCCCGAAGTGTGGTAGGTAAAGCTTTGACGCGCCTAACTCGCGAATTTTTCTAATCGATTCTTCCCAAGCCTCCACATCCAACTCGGGCGGAACAAAAGGCGGAATAGGTGGACCTCCACCCAGTTGCACGCCGGCGACGTCACCGCCGAAGACATTATCTTCCCATTGATAGACGTGATGGTGTGTCGCGTGCCCCGGCGTAGCGAGCGCAAGCACTTCCAAGCCACCAATCCGGGTAACGTCCCTATCTTCCAAAATCCTAAGGCGATCCTGCGGAATCGACTCGACGCGGCCCCACAGCTTCTCCATGTCATCGCCGAAAATACGAGTGGCTGATGCGAGGAGCTTCTCTGGATCGATCAAATGTGGCGCGCCGCGTGGATGGACATAGACAGTCGCGCCCAGCTCCGCAAAACGCCACGCGCCGCCAGCGTGATCAAAGTGAATGTGACTTATAAATACGTGCCGGACATCGCCCGGCTCGAAGCCCAAGTTACGAAGACCCGCCGCTATGTTTCTAAAAGTCGACTCAGGGCCGGTATCAAATAGAGCCAGGCCGTCGGTCGTCTCCACCGCGGTGGCCGCGATGATGCCGGGCCGGCCGAGCTGACGCGTATCTAGGACGTGGGCCATTCACCGCTAACTCCCTTTCGCAGGATTACGATCGGGATAAGGCGGAATCGGCGGCAGATCGTAGCGCTTGGTCTTTAACTCCATTTGGATCTCTTGGATCGCTCGATCCAGCTGTTGATCTTCGCCGCGGAACTCTTTCGCTGGATCGTTATCGACCACGATGTCGGGATCGACTCCGTGGCCTTCGACGACCCAGCCTTTGCCTTCTTTCGAGTAAGGCGCGAACTCCGGTTTGAAGAACTGACCTCCATCGCTCAGCGGGAGCGGATTGCGAATCCCGATAACACCACCCCAGGTGCGTTTGCCGATCAATTTACCCAAGCCGAGTGTCTTGAAGCGATAAGGAAAGATGTCGCCATCGGACGCAGAGAATTCGTCGATAAGTGTCACCATTGGACCAAGAAAGGTCTGCGGCGGGTTAGGCTCCGGCACCCCGTTGCGGGACATTTCCACCATGACCAGCGCGCGCCGGAGCCGCTCGATGACGAGTGGCGAGACGAAGCCGCCGCCATTGCCTCGGACATCCACAATCAGGGCTTTTTTGCGGATCTGCGGAAAGTAGAGCTTGGTGAATTGGTTCAAGCCTGGCTGCCCCATATCCGGGATATGGAGATAGCCGACTTCACCATTGGTCTTCCTGGAGACTTCGTCGATGTTTCTCTGCACCCAGGCGAGATAATAGAGGGGTGACTCATCCGCCGTAGGCACGACGGTGATATCGCGCGCACCGGCATCGGTCGGCTTGGAGTTAACTCTTAGGATGACTTGTTTGCCGGCGGTGCCTATGAGCGCTTCGTAGAGGTTCGGCAGACTGGAAACGGGCGTTCCGTTGATGGCCAGGATGTAATCGCCCGGCTTAACGTTCACTCCAATCTCAGTGAGCGGTGAACGCGTCTCGTCGTCCCAATTCTCACCCGGCAGGATCCGCTCGATGCGATAGGCGCGGGTAGCCGCATCGCGAGAGAGCTCGGCGCCGAGCAGGCCGAGTTTTATCCGCGGCGTCTCGGGCCGCTCACCGCCTGCGACGTAGGTGTGGCCATTGTTCAACTCACCGATCAGCTCACCGAGAAGATAGGTGAGATCGTTGCGGTGATTCACGAAAGGCAGAAGCGCGGCATACTTATCGCGCAGCGCCTTCCAATCGACGCCGTTCATCGTCGGCGAATAGAAAAAGTCGCGCATCTGCCGCCAGCACTCGAAGTAAATTTGATTCCATTCGGCGTGGCGATCGAGCTGCATGTCGAAGCCTTCCATCTTCAGCACGTGATCTTTCGTCTCGATCTTATCCTTCGGCAGATCGATGATGGCATAATCCTTGTCGACCTTGACCAGCATCTTCTTGCCGTCGGCCGTGATTTCGTAACTCTTCACGTCACCGAGCACCGTTTCCTTCCGATCTTCAAGACTGTAAGAACAAAGGTGGAACTTCCGGCTCTCTGGGCCCGCCTCTTCGTCCTCACCAGCATCGTCGGCAACCGTGCGTCGCAGGTAAAAAACGCGGCCGTCCACCAATCGGAGGTCGCTGTATTCGGCGGGAGCAATGTCCAGGCCGACCAGTCGGTTCTGAATGCCGTCGGGATCGATCTTCACCACGACCGGTTTCTTCTTCTCCTTCTCCTCAGGCCTTTTGTCGTTAGGCCCAGCCTTCTTTTCGTCGACTTCCTTCTCTTTGTCCTTCTTATCGCCTTTCCCAACTTCGTCGCTTCGTGGGGCCAGCGGTGACTCAATTTCCCTGGCCAGCGTGACCAGGTAAACCCGCTGCATGTCCCGATAAACATTCTCGAACTCTTCTTCACCAAAGGTCGGCTTGAAATCGCGACTGGAAGAGAGAAGGAGATATTTACCGTCGTCGCTAAATCTGACCCGGCCGCTCGAATACCAGTCGCCAGTCACGGCGACCGGCTTCTTGTTCATGGCCGAAGAGAGGTAAACTTTCTCGAGCCCATTCTCTTCCGGCCGGGACCACGCCACCCACTGGCTATCAGGCGACCAATCATAGGAGCCAATCTCGCCGTACTTGTCCTGATCGACCTCGGTGACTGCTTTGCTGCTCACATCGACATAGCGCAGCCGCTGCAACCGATCGCTCCAGAGCAGCTTCTTACTGTCAGGCGACCAGACCGCCTGATAATAATAAGTATCAGCTCCCTTGGTTATTTGTTGCGGCTCGCCTTTCCCGTCTTGCGCGCGGACATAGAGCTCATTTTCACCAGTGGCGTCGGAGTTGTAGGCGACCCACTTACCATCCGGCGACCAGATAGCGTCGCGCTCGTGCGCGTTCGAGGTCTTGGTCAATTCGCGAGGCGTGCCGTTCTTTGCCGGCACGGAGAAGAGATCGCCCCGCGCCACAATAATGACGCGTTCGCCATCCGGCGCCGTGCTCACAGAGTCGATGTGCTTGGAGGCATCGACCATTCCCGAGCGCCCGCTATCGAAGTCTTCCTTGATTTCGATCG
>JACDGM010000136.1 GCA_013815325.1 Chthoniobacterales bacterium | reverse complement strand
CCGCGATCCACGACGTTTTCCGCACCCTCATGGAGACGCTCCTCATCGTCATCATCGTTATCTTCCTTTTCCTCGGTTCCTGGCGCTCGGTCATCATCCCGGTAGTCGCGATCCCGATTTCGCTTATTGGCGCGATTTTCCTCATGCAGGTTTTTGGTTTCACGATCAATCTCCTCACCCTCCTCGCGATTGTGCTCTCGGTCGGTCTGGTCGTCGACGACGCCATCGTGGTGGTGGAAAACGTCGAGCGTCATCTGCGCGAAGGCCTCAGTTCGCTCGATGCGGCATTGTTAGGCGCACGCGAGCTTGTCGGCCCTATCATTGCGATGACGATTACCCTCGCGGCCGTTTACGTCCCGATCGGGCTGCAGGGCGGCCTAACGGGAACCCTTTTTCGAGAATTCGCTTTCACCCTCGCCGGCGCGGTCACGATTTCCGGCGTCGTTGCGCTCACCCTTTCGCCGGTGATGTCGGCGAAATTTCTCCGGGCGGGCGAGGAAGAGCAAGGTTTCTCGGGACGCGTCAACCGCACTTTCGATCGGCTGCGCGATTGGTACGGCCGCCAGCTCGATCGCACTCTGCGCATGCGTCCGGCGGTTTACGTCGCCTGGATCGGCCTTTCGCTTATAGCGCTGATCTTTCTCAAGATGTCACTCTCGGCCAAAGAACTCGCGCCCACGGAAGATCAGGGCGTCATTTTCGGCATCGTCGATGCGCCGGCGAATTCCACGATCGAGCAGACCCAATCCTATGCGGATGCGGCGGGCAAAGCGTTTCTCAGTTTTCCGCAAACCCGCTTCACTTTTCAGATCACGTTTCCCTCGAATGGTTTCGGCGGCATGGTCTTGAAGCCGTGGGATCAGCGCAAAGAAACGGCCTTCGAACTCCTCCCTCAGGTACAGGGGAAACTTGGAACCATTCCTGGCATCCAGATGTTTCCCGTCCTGCCCCCTGCCCTCCCGGGCGGCGGCCAGTTTCCCGTTGAGTTTGTCCTTCTTTCCACCGCGGAGCCGGAGCAGATGCTCGAGCTCGCCAACCAGCTCAAAGACACCGCCACGAAGAGCGGCAAGTTCTTCTTCCCGCCACTCATCGATACCAAAATCGATCAGCCGCAGGCCGAAGTCGTGATCGATCATGACAAGGCCGCCGCGCTTGGCCTTAACCTCGCGCAGGTCGGCGCGGACGTCTCTGCGATGATCGGCGGCAATTACGTCAACCGGTTCGACATCGCGGGCCGCGCTTACAAAGTGATCCCGCAAATTCAGCGCGTCGATCGCTTGAATCCTAACCAGCTTAAGGACATCTACGTCACCGGCCCGGACAATAAATTGGTGCAGCTCAGCACCATCGCGAGCATCAAAACCCGGGTTGTACCCCGCTCGCTCAACCGGATGCAACAGCTCAACGCGGTGAAGATTAGCGGCGTCGCCGGCGTGCCCACCGACCAGGCGCTGAAGCTCTTCGAGGACGAAGCGGCCAAGATTCTCCCGAAAGGATATTCAATCGATTACACCGGCGAATCGCGTCAGCTCCGAGTCGAGGGCGACAAATTTCTTCCCGCTTTTGGGCTCGCTTTTCTCCTCATCTTTCTCGTCCTCGCGGCGCAGTTCAATAGCTTTCGCGATCCCCTCATCATCCTCTTCGGTTCCGTCCCGCTGGCCATGTTCGGCGCACTCATTTTCACCTTCCTGAAAATGCCGAACCCGAACATCCCCTTCTTCACCAATGGCTGGACGACGACGATGAACATTTACTCGCAGGTCGGCCTCGTCACTCTCGTCGGCCTCATTTCCAAAAACGCCATCCTCATCGTCGAGTTCGCGAACAAATTGCAACGAACCGGTCTCGACAAGGTCGCCGCCGTCGCGGAAGCGGCGCGCGTGCGCCTACGGCCGATCCTCATGACCACGATCGCGACCGTCGCCGGTCACTTCCCACTCGTTCTCGTCACCGGCGCGGGCGCAAAAGCGCGTAATTCGATCGGTCTCGTGCTGGTCGGCGGAATGAGCATTGGCACCCTCTTCACGTTGTTCATCGTGCCGTCGCTCTACGTGCTGATCGCGCGCACCCACCACGAAGGCGTGGTCGAAGAAACTGAGCCTCCGATCGAATCGAGTCGCCCGCGCGAGCGTGATTCGGTGCCCGAGTACGTCGAAGCCTAACGAAACGCTGCAAGGGGAGCGCCGTTTCTCCTGGCTCATTGGATGAAGCGGAGATCGCGGCGCGCCCGATTTGATTGGTTAATGCGAAGCGCTCCTCCTACGGAAACGAACGGCGGAGCGGATAGATCACGTTGGCAAAATCCACGGCCTCTTCCAGGCGTAGAGTTTCGCCCTCATCGTAGGCGTCTCAGTCTGCCTAAGCTAAACGACTTGGTTACGTAGGAGTTCTCAAGTCACTTGCGCCACTTCCCTCTTTGGTCTGAGAGCGTAGATCGCTACGTCCGCTGCCGGCGGCAGCGGTGGTTAGGCCGTACTATGGGGCGCCCTGTTTGAGTTCGTTCTTGGAAATTCGAATCTGGTAGCGCGCTGGCGGCGGAGGGAATGATTTGCGCAGAGTACGGTCTTAGGACTGTGGCGGTGACGTGTTACACGCAGTGCAAAGCAAAAGCTGTCGGCTGAAGGTGTGCCGGGGGCGAATCGAAGGGATATCTGTCGGCGGGCGCCCTGGTTTGCGCGCGAAAGGACACCGGGATTGTTATTTCCATCGCTTCCACCTGAACCGTGGCGCGCGCTGTCGGCTCGTGCTCTGATTTGGGCGGCGGAGGGCATCGGGACAGTTTTTCTGCCATGGAATAGCTCGCGGCGGGCGCCGCAAGAACCCTGCGCCCTTGTGACGGGAAAATCGCGCCGTCCGCCGGCGGCTTTCGCTCTGGAGTGGCTCCCGACGGCCGTGGCATGAGCGCTGCTTCCTTGTCCTGAATAAATCGAGCCTTGCGCCGGCGGTTTCGGCGCGGATGGGGCTCGCAGGTTATCGCAACGCAATATTCTTTCCCTTCTATGGCGGCTAATACTCTTCCTTCGGGCCTCGGCGATTTGTTTTCTCTCGCGCAACCCATGGAGCGCGCGCTCGCGCGCTATGGGATGTGGTTGTTGAAAGGGTTTACCACGGCGGAGAAATTTGGTGGGCTGCTGGCGGCGGCGCGCGACACGGAACGGGATTTTTCTTTGGCCCGAGCGGAGAAAGCGGCGGCGGCGAAGCGGTTTGCGGCCCTCGATGAGGAACTGACAGCCTGGCTGGGGAAGGCACGGCTGGTGGTGATGCTCGCGCTCGGCAGTCAATGGTCGGAATCGTGGGTCGCGGCCGGCTTTTCCCATCGGGGCACGAATGTGCCGAAGCGGGTGGCGCTGCGGATGGAGCTAGGCCGACGGCTGACGGATTTCTTCGGTGCGCATCCGGAGTATGAGGTGGGATTCGCGGGAGTGACGGCAAAGCGTGGCCGTTCGCTCGCAAAAGCGATCGTCGCGGCGCAGGCGGAAATGCAGATGACAAAGGCGGCGGCCACCGCGAAGAAGCGGTCGCGAGATGCAGCGGAGAAGAAGTTGCGGCGCGCGATGAGCGCCATCGTGGGCATTTTGCCGTGCGTAATCGGAAAGAGCGATCCGCGCTGGCTGGAGTTCGGCTTGAAACAGCCAAGACCCGACGCTCCGCCAATGTCTGCTCGCTACGACGGAGGAGTTTCGATCGCGACGCCCCTTGCGGTGGACTTTGGCGCCAGGAGCGGCACGTCCGGCTCTAACAAAGCCGCGGCTTGATCCACGGGATCAGGGTGAGCCAACACGGTTCGATGCCAGCGCAACCATGGTTGGCCGTAGGATTGAAAACGGCCGAATCGGCTCGCCAAGCTTTCGCCCCTCGAACAAGTTCCGAGAAAGGTTAGCCTGGCCAGTCTCCGAAGACGATCCACGTTGAATTAGGGGTGAAGCAGTTCACCTTACCTGAAATCGATATGGCAGACACCGACCCGCCGGCTACCGGATTGCAGCCGTTTGAGCGGCATAACTTCCGCGAGCCCTCGTTCTTAGACACACTGAGGAAGCGCGTACTTGTCGATGACGCGCGCGCGGCACTTGAGACTCGTCTGGCTGAACACGGCGTCGCTAGCGCGACTCCCGAATTTGTGACTGTTTTCTTGCAGGGATACGGCGTCACTGGCGCAGATGCTCGGACGTTGCTCCTGCAACTCTGGGAACATGCGCTAAAGAAGCTGTTGTTCGATGACGGCGCAGTCGATGCTGGCGAAAACTCATACCTCAATCAGCTTCAACACTCCTTTGGTCTGACGGAGACGGAGATCGCTGTAGCACGATCGCGCGTCGTTACGCCCGAGTTTCTGCGGCGCGCGGAAGCGGCATTGGGGCCAGATCTTTTGGCGGCCGACACGCGCGCCGAACTTGCGCGTGAAGCAAGACGGCTCCGACTGTCGCCAGACGAAGAACGAGATCTGCTGAAAGCTCCTGCGCGAAAGGCATTCGCGGCCGAGTTGAGGCGAGTGTTCGTGCAGCGACGCGTCGACGCTGAACAGGGCAATCGGATCGCGAAAGTGTTGGATGATTACGGCATTACTTTCGAAGGAGATGAGCAGAACAAGTTCGTGCGATGCTGGCATCTATGGCAGTTAGACGACGGCATACTTCCAAACCAGCAGGTCACAATCGAGTTGGCAACTGGAGAACAATGCGGCTTTGCAGGATACTCAGAGCTGTTTGAAAACCGGAAGGTAAGGCGGTATGGGGCGAGTAGTGATCAGCTGACACGAGTTGACGGCGGACCACTGTACCTGACGAACAAACGCATTCTGTTCGTCGGCGCTGCTGCGAGTAAGACGATCCGATACGGGACCCTCGTGCAGGTGTTCGAGTCCGAGGACTGGCTCGTAATCCAGAAAGTGTCTGGTAAGAACCATAGGTTTTCTTTCGCCAATGATCTCGACCGAGAGGCAGCTCGCCGGACGATCGAGCTTGTACGCTCCGGTCAGGCGAAAGCAGATGTGGCCGCCGCGTCCGCGGCTGGAACAAAGCCGGAGGGAGCGCAACCAGCGGACCCGCAGGCGCCGACCAACGTAGCGGCTGCGCCGCCGGTAGCTGCCGTCCGGCAGACGCCAAAATCCGGCGCCGATGACGTCGACGCGCTGCTGGGGGAACTCGATTCGTTGACAGGCCTCGCGCCCGTAAAGCAAGAGGTGCGTAGCCTTGTCAATTATCTTAGCGTCCAGCGGCTGCGCGTCCAACACGGTTTGCCTTCAGGACAGCTAACGGTCCACCTCGTGTTCACCGGTAGCCCAGGCACCGGCAAGACAACTGTCGCGCGACTGCTTGCGCGCATTTACAAAGCAATGGGTTTCCTACCGCAGGGACAACTCGTCGAGACCGATCGTAGCGGTCTCGTCGGTGGTTATCTTGGTCAGACGGCCATCAAAACGGCAGAGGTGGTTCAGAAAGCCTTGGGCGGAGTGCTTTTTATTGACGAAGCCTACGCCTTAGCCAGAGAAGCCACGGGGCAGCAAGGGGATGCGTACGGGACCGAAGCCATCGACACGTTGTTGAAGGCGATGGAGGACAGTCGCGACCAACTGGTGGTCGTGGCAGCGGGGTACCAGGAACCTATGCAGCGGTTCTTAGAAGCCAATCCCGGGCTGCGCTCACGGTTCACCCGGTATATAGATTTCCCTGATTATTCGCCGGCCGAACTACTGCAGATTTTCGAAAAAATGGCGGCGGCGTCAGGATACGTTCTGCGTGAGGACACTGTCGCTACGGCGGTGTCACTGTTTCACGATGCATACGCGAAGCGTGGGCGAACGTTTGGAAATGGTCGTTTCGCCCGAAACATATTCGAGCAAGCATGCGTTCGGTTGGCCGACAGACTCGCTTCCGATCGGGACATCACACGTGACGAGTTGACGACTTTTTTGCCGCCCGATTTGGAACATGACTCTAGTGACTCGGCTGGTCATCAAGACGTCGCCGTTAATGAGCGGTAGCGAAAGATCCTTTTACCGCGAGGCAAGGCGGACAGTTTGTATGAGCAAACGGGGTTGCCCTTTAGAATTTCGCTGGCGTGAGGCGTATTCACCTGACTCACTCTTCCCACATGAGTTTGATAAATCGACGGCAAGCACTCGCAGGGCTGGATTGGCGAACGCTGCAATGCCCATCAGCGCCGTCGTTAGCACCGCACCGCCTAAGACCACGGGATCCCGCGCAGATTAGCCTGATACACTCTGCCCCAGTAACCGGCTGGCGAAGACGCCCAACAGCAGCCCCCACCAACGATTTTACCCCCAAGCGACACCATTGGCCGCCCCACCGCGACGCTCATCAGTTGCGTCTACTGCGCGCCAAATGTCACGCGGATGCCAGCGCATAGGCTGCCTCGATTACTTGCTCGCGGAGTCGATGGGGATTTCGGAGCCGCTGCGGGTCGCGGAGCCTCGCCTGGGTCGGCGGACCGTTCTTAGCTTCCCGCTGCTTCCGCCTCCGCAGAAGAACTGATCGCCGCCATCGGACTCGAGCCCCGAAACGTTTACTCCGGGCGGCATCTCGAGCGTTTCCAGAACCTCCCCAGTTCGAGGATCGACGCGCCTCAAATCGCTCTCCTCATCTTCCCAGATGGCGTGCCAGAACTCCTGG
>JACDGM010000135.1 GCA_013815325.1 Chthoniobacterales bacterium | reverse complement strand
TACTGTTCCGGCATCGCTGCCTGAAACTGGGCGGGCGAGATCGCGACCCGGCCTAACGAGAGCTGGGTCTCGACGATCGAAAAGGGCAATTCGATTTTCGCATCCTCTGGGACGGTGTCGATCGGATCGGTGCATTGGAACGGCGGAATGCCACGGAGGACGGCGCGCAATGACAGGCGGACGCGCGGCCCTTTGTCGGAAAAGACGACCGGCGTCCGCGAAGCGGCAGCGCTCCGAAGCGGAAGAGCCGGCGGCGGGCAAAGATCGCTCGCCGGGGGCGTGACCTTGAACGGGATGCGGGCGGGCGCGGTTGCGGGGGCGGGCGGCATGGGCGAAGGAGTGGGAGCGGACGACCCAAGTGAGGCTGGAACTCTCTCAGTGATGGGCGCGCCCGCTCCGTTCGGCGTAATTTTCGGGGCAAGCGGCAGCGTTGCCGACGGCGGCGGTTGGACCGGCGTCGCGACGGCCGACCCCACCGGCGCGCCCATTTCCGTAGGCAAGGAAAGCCGGATGGGCGCGCGCGATGGAATTTTTGAAAGAGAATTTGGCTTCGGCGCGGCCATTGGCGTCGCGACCACAGGTGCGACGCTTTCCGCGACAACGACGGGAGCGATGACCGGAAGCGGCAACGTAGCAGCTCGCCCCGCCGCAAGCTGCGTTCCAAATTTTTTGCCGTCCTCCATCGTGACCTGCAAAAACGGCGTCTCGACCTGCGGCACAGCGTCATCGACTTCCTGGTCGACGCGCACCTGCAGACTGGCGAACTGCGCCAGCACTTTGTGAAACGGAAGCGTGATCTCGCGCGCATCGGCGACGTCCACTTCGCTCGTGAAAATGGCCGGCGCCTGCTGGTAAATCGAGCGGAGCAAAACCGCGGGGCGACCGGTCGCCATGCCGCGTTCCAATTCCGAGGCATTGAAAATGACCCGCTGTTCCGGATCGATCTCTGCCATCGCCAGGAGCTCAGCCGGAATTTGCGGGAGCAGCTCGGTCAGCTGTAATGCAATCGTGCGCGCCGCCCCGGGAGCCGGCCGCGGCGTCGCTCCCGGCCCCGCCACCAGCGAGCGATTACTGCCTAACGAAGAGGGTTTTGGCCCGGCCGGGGCGAGCGCGCCGGAGCTGGGTTCCATGACACGTGCCGCGTTCGGCATCACGGTCTTGCCGAAGCGTTCGGAGGCCGGCTTCTCGAACGGCGGAGGCGGTGGGAGCGTCGTGGCGGAAGTGGACGGAGCGGCCTTTTCTTTCTTAAAAAATCGCAGCAACGATAAATTCATTTAGTGATCCTCGGCGGTGACCCGCCAGACTTCTTCAAGCGTGGTAATTCCCTCGAGCGCCTTATCGACGCCGACCATGCGCAAGGTTTTCATCCCTTCGCTGATCGCCTGGTTTTTGATCACCGCCGCCGAAGCGCGTTTGATGATCAACCGGCGGATGCTTTCGCTGACGGTGAGCGCTTCGATGATCGCCGCGCGGCCGGAGTAGCCGCGGCCTTTGCAACGATCACAGCCGATGCCGTGGAAAAAGGTCTGGCCTTCGGTCGGCTCCATCGCGAGGCGCGCGAACATCTCCGGTTCGGGGACGAATTCTTCGCGGCAATTCACGCAGACGCGCCGGATGAGTCGTTGCGCGCAACACATGATGACAGAGCTGGAAATGAGGAACGGCTCGATCCCCATGTCGTCGAGTCGCGCGATCGCGCCGGCGGCGTCGTTCGTGTGCAGCGTGCTCAGGACCTGGTGGCCGGTGAGCGCCGCTTTCACCGCGATGTCGGCGGTTTCGTTGTCACGAATTTCACCGACCATGACGATGTCCGGATCCTGGCGCAGAATAGAGCGAAGCGCGGAGGCAAAATCGAGTCCGATATCGGGCCGCGCGGCGACCTGATTTACTCCCATGAGCTCGTATTCGATCGGGTCCTCGACGGTCACGATGTTGTAGTTCGGGCTGTTCAGTTCCTGCAGAACGGAATAAAGCGTGGTCGTTTTACCGGAACCGGTCGGGCCGGTGACGAGGATCATGCCGTGCGGCGCGTCGATCGCTTTGCGGAAACGCGCGACGGTGTCTTCGTCCATTCCCATCGTGTCGATGTTCCCGGCGAGCGCCGTCTTATCGAGGATACGGATGACGACTTTCTCGCCATGCTGCGTCGGCAAAATCGAGATACGCAAATCGATTTCCTTGCCCATCACCCGAATGCGGAAACGCCCGTCCTGAGGGACGCGCCGCTCGGCGATGTTGAGGCCCGCGAGAATTTTGATGCGCGACGTGATCGCGAGTTGCAGCGCCTTCGGCGGCGATTCCGCCTGGACCAACTCGCCATCGATGCGGTAACGCAATTTTAAAGTTTTCTGGAACGGCTCGATGTGAATGTCGGACGCTTTTTCCTTGATCGCCTGGGCGAGGATCAAGTTCACGATCTTGATCACGGGGGCGTCTTCGCTGTCGGTCGCGAGCCGGTCGAGATCGATGTCCTCGCGCTTCTGCTGCTGCACTTCGACATCGCCGCCTGCTTCGTCGGCGACCTGCTTGAGC
Organism: Chthoniobacterales bacterium; assembly: GCA_013815325.1. GTDB lineage: Bacteria > Verrucomicrobiota > Verrucomicrobiia > Chthoniobacterales > UBA10450 > Palsa-1392. The sequence continues at coordinate 4,108 of JACDGM010000135.1, read as the reverse complement.
ACTTCGCTCATTTGCGTGCCGGTGCTGTGCACGCCGCTGAGCGCTTCGCCGACCGCGCGCTCGGTCGCGATCATCGGCACGATCTCCATCTGCACGCGGCGCTTCAGATCGTCGACCGCGAGCACATTCGTCGGGTCGGCCATGGCCACGAAGAGCTTGCCTTGCAAACGCGCCACCGGCACGAGCTTGTGCGCCTTGGCCATGTCGCGCGGGACGAGATTGAGAATCTCCTCCGGCACCCGCACTTTCGATAGATTGATTGGCGGCGTATTCAGGCAACGCCCCATGCTGAAGGCCATGTCCTGGTCGCTGACGAATTGCTTGTCGGTTAAAATTTTCAGGAGCCGCCCGCCCTGCGTCTTCTGGATCTGGCTCGCTTCCTCGAGCTGATTCGGCAGGAGAAGGCCGTCCTCGATCAGGACATCGGCGATGCGTTCTCCGAAGGATTTGCTTCTCGACATCGGCGCGCGCGCTTAAGCGCGTCCCTCCAGGCGGTAGATATCCTGCAAGGTTTTCATGATGACCGCCGGCTTCGCCAGATACCAGGTGACGGTGTAATCGAGCGACTGCTGGACCGCTTCGCGCGCCGCGGCATCGAACGGATTGCAGACCGCGACCATGATCGTGCGGCTGACCAGATCGAACGGCACAAAGAGCCGGCCGATCGTGAGATCGTCGGGTAACATCCGCACTACCTGGCGATCGATGTCGTAATATTCCAGCGGGACGTAAGCGAACTTGGTGCGATCGATCAGCGCCGAGAGCACCTTCTCGCTTTTCGCCTCGTCGCCGTTGCACAATTGCACGAGCAATGACAGGGGAAGGGACTGGCCGGTGAGCACTTTGTTCGCCCCCTTCACTGTCTCCAGCGCGGCGTTCACCTCTTCCTCGGTAAACATTTGCTGCACGATCAAAAATTTCGCGAGCTGGTCGTTGCCGACCTCCGCGTCTTCGGAAGCGACTTGCTTGCGCACCTGCCCGGCGTTGCGGCCGCCGATCTCCGCCAGGCCGCCTGGGCCGCTCGCGCCGTGCACGCTGCTCGAAGTGTCGGGCGTCAGCACCAGCGCATTGAGGGCGCCCGCTCCGCTTTTCGCCGGCCCGGATTGTACAATGCGGGCCTCGATTTCGCCGAGCATGGCGAGCATCTCCGGGGCGTTCGGCTCCTGCGCGATGACGGCTTCACACTCCTGCATCGCGAGGGCAAAAGAGCCGACATTAAAAAACGCTTCCGCAAGTTTGCGCGACGCGCGCAGAGCCTCGGCGGTTTTGCCCAGCTTCTGATGCGCTTCCTTGAGGATCTGCAGCGACTGATAATCGTCTGGCTGTGTCTGAGTAATCACCTCAAACATCTCAATCGTCTGGAGGATCTGGCTACGCTCCTCTTCTGATAGTGTGTGTTCCAGCACGAAGGCGTGAAAAGCTAGAAGCGTGCCGATGCGACCAATGCTGTTCAGGATCCGGAGAAATCCGAGAGGACAACCGCGCGGACGCACGGATTGCACGGATGGGGAAAAAGGCGGCCTAAACGGTGCCGACCGCTGTCCTACTCGTGCTGGTGCTCGTTCTCGGCCCCGTTCCACTCGGAAGAAATGCCGTGAGCAAGCCGATGAGCGGCAGGAATGAGCAGAGATGAAAGACGTGGGCGATGCTTGTGCGATCGGCGACTTCTCCCAGCACCGCGGAACCGATGCCCGCAACCCCAAAAGCGAGGCCGAAAAACAAGCCCGAGATGAGGCCCACTTTTCCCGGCACCAGCTCCTGCGCGTAAACCAGGATTGCGGAGAAGGCGGAGGCGAGAATGAGGCCGATCAGAACGGTGAGAACGCCGGTCCAAAAAAGATTCGCGTGCGGCAGCGCGATGGTGAACGGCGCGACGCCGAGGATCGAAACCCAAATAACCAGTTTCCTTCCGTAACGATCGCCAACCGGTCCGCCGATGACGGTCCCGACGGCGACTGCGAAGAGAAAGAGGAAGAGATGCAACTGCGCGCCTTGCACCGAAAGGTGAAATTTCTGGATCAGGTAGAAGGTGTAATAGTTCGTTAGGCTGGCGAGGTAGAAATATTTCGAGAAGATGAGAACGCCGAGGACGACGAGGACGAAAACGACGCGCCGCGACAGCCGCGCCGGAGCGGCCGGCGAGGGAACCGGCCGGGCTTTCGCGTCGGCCAAATCCTGGCGATACCAGTGACCGACGGCGGAGAGAACGCCGATGCCGAGGAGCGCAAGCAGCCCAAACCAGAGGACGCTCCCCTGACCGCGCGGCACGACAATGAGCGCGGCGAGGAGCGGGCCTAACGAACTGCCGGCATTACCGCCGACCTGAAAAACCGATTGCGCGAAACCGTGCCGGCCACCCGAGGCGAGGTGCGCGACGCGCGAGGATTCGGGATGGAATATTGACGAACCGATCCCGACGAGCGCCGCCGCCGCCACGACCATGCCAAAGCGGCTGGCCTGCGAGAGGAGGATGAGCCCGCCTAACGTCAGCCCCATTCCGCAAGCGAGCGAGAACGGTTGCGGCCGCCGGTCGGTGAAAAGCCCGACGAAGGGTTGCAAGATCGACGCCGTCATCTGGAAGGCGAGCGTGATCAAACCGACCTGCACGAAGCTGAGGTGAAAACTGCTTTTGAGCAGCGGGTAAATCGCCGGGATGAGCGACTGGATGGTGTCGTTTAACAAGTGCGAAAAGCTGATGGCGAAAAGAATCGCGAGCACCGCGGGCTGGGCGGGTCGCGGGCCGGGTGCGAACTCGCTTTGGGTCGGATGAGTTTCGGTAACGGGCGACGCCATGGCGCGAAGCCAGAAGCTATGCAGCCGAGAGGCGAACGCGAGCGCGTCGACCCTTCGCTTTGCGAAACGCGCGGTGAGCCCGCAGCTCTGGTGCGCTTGTATTTAAAGCGGAACGCGCGCCGCAACAGTCCACACTTTGCAGCGCCAGTTCAAAACCGCGCCGGGATGACATGCGCGTACTCCGGTGCGAATTTCGCGGCGATGCGTGCCCGCCTAACGAAAGATTTCACCTTTGAAGCCGCTCAGACCCTTCCTTCCGCTCCGGAGGGGCACAAGTGCCGCAAGATGCATGGGCACAGTTTCAAAGTCGAGGTTTCGGTCGAAGGCGAAGTCGGTGACAAAAGCGGCTGGGTTTACGATCATGCGCGGATCGGCGCGGCGATGAAGCCCCTCGTCGCCTTGCTCGACCACTCTTATCTCAACGACGTCGCGGGCCTGGAAAATCCGACGATCGAGAACATGGCGGCGTGGTTTTGGGAGAAGATCGCGCCGCAATGCCCGGGTTTGTGCGAGATCGTGATACACGAAACGCCGACTGCGCGGTGCGCGTATCGCGGCGAGTGACTCGATTGATCTAGAGGCGGGCGTGTCGCCCCGCTAGAAGCGAACTTCGTACGCGGCCGGAAATGCACCGCGGGCGTGGCTGGAATCGTTAGGCGTTAGGCCAGGTGCGAAAGGAAATCAGCGAAAAGCGGCGCGTAGAGAGTGCCTCGTTCGGGATGGTATTGCACCGCGAGGCCGAAGGGCCGGTCGCGCAGGCGCATCTGCTCGATCACGTCATCCGTCGCGCACCACGATTCCACGACGAAAGCATCCGCCGGCCGATCGATCGCCTGGTGATGCGAGCTGTTTACCTTCTCGAAGCGATGCGCGGCCGAGGCCTCATTGCGCAAGGACTGGATGTCGTGCGATTTCTGTTTCGGAAGATCATGCCCCGGAATGTCGAGCCGCAGCGTGCCGCCGAGCGCGACGTTCAGCAGCTGCATCCCTTTGCAAATCGCGAAGATTGGGAGCCCGCGATCAAGCGCATCTCGAGCGGCGGCAAATTCCCATTCGTCGCGCGCCGGATCGCCTTTTTCCAGGACCAACGGATCAGGTACCGGCTGGCGCAGGAATTCCTGGGAAATGTCGTTACCGCCGGTGAGCAGGAGTCCATCCATTTCTTCGAGCGCGAATTCGTCGCGGGCAGCGTTCAAAATCTTGACCTCCGGATGGCTCGCCAGGATCGGACAGAACCACTTCTCGTCACGGCGACGGATCCAACTGGCAAGGCGAGGCATCGACGAACTTGCGACCGGTGACGAAGAGTGTAAAG
>JACDGM010000054.1 GCA_013815325.1 Chthoniobacterales bacterium | reverse complement strand
TTGTTATTTTCGCGAGCGAAGACATCGGCCTGGCGGATGCGGAAGCATTGCCGCTGGCGATCGCGACGCAGCACGCGGTCGAGTTTCTCGGGACGCCGGAAGCGCGCATCCCACTCGCCCATGCGGTTTGTTACATGTGCCGCGCGCCGAAGAACCGGGAAGCCTATGACTCGTTAGGCGCGGCGAGCGCAGCGATCGAAGCCGAGAAAACGCAGCGTGTGCCGGAGAGATTGAAGAACAAGCATTTCCCCGTTCATCCGGAGCGCTAGCCTATCGGTTAAGACTGAGACCGACTTCCGTAAGAGACTGGACGCGCGGAAGCGAGTCCCTCCGGAGGGACTCGCCGGGACGAGTCCATTCTCTGTCGCGGCAGTTTTTCTTCTTCCGACACACTGCACCGCTTGAAACTCGCACATAAGATTGGCAAACTTTTTCAGCCGCTGACTTACCGGCGGTCGTGGCGACGCATCCGGCGCATGCTGCATCCGATCCCGCTCCGGCCGTTGCTGGCTAAAATCGACCAGGATCGTCTACGGACGTTACAGGCCGAACTCGGCTCGCCGCCGCCCGATGCGCCCGCGAGCTGGCGCCATTATTCGAAATATCTCGAGCTGGAAAAATATCTTCGGTTGAATATCCGACGGGTGCAGGATCTCAATCTTCACCTAGCGAGTCCGAAAGAGATTCTCGACATTGGCTGCGGCGCAGGGTTTTTTCTCTTCGTCGCCCAGGACCAGGGACATCCCGGACTGGGCTTCGATACCGGCGCCATTCCAGTGTTCGACGCACTGGTGGATTTGCTTGGGGTGGAGCGGATCACTTACAGGATTGAGGCGTTTGAGCCGCTGCCGGATTTCGGGCGCAAGTTTGATTTGATCACCGCGTTCTCCACCGCGTTCCACGGCGGCAAAGACAATTCCTGGCGCTGGGGTGCGAAGGAATGGGAATTCCTTGTCGCCGATCTCGAGCGCCATTTGAAACCGGGCGGCCAGATCTTCTTCGGACTTAACCCCGCTTACGGCGGAGAATATTACACTCCGGAGATACTTGAGGTTTTTAGACGGCGCGGAGCTTCGGTGGAACGGGAGAACGTGTCGTTCCCGGCGAAGCCGCTGTAACACAGCCATCCTGGCGTCGAGTCGAGCGGGCATCTTGCCCGCGGGATCGGGAGAGACCGGGCTGGAAGTCCGCTCGACTCGACAGGCTGGAGCCTGTGTTACGCGCCTGATGCTCTCTCGTTAGGCAGGTGCGCCGCTCAGCCCGCCCGGCAGAGGTGGCGCCACATCGGGCGCGATCACGATTTGTTTCGGTGGTTTTTCCGGTGCCAACATTTCACCCGACGCCGGAGGCCGGGGGCCCGGCGGATTAAGCAAACGACCATGCTCGATCACTTCGCGGATTTGCACGCCGTCGAGCGTTTCGAATTCGAGCAATGCTTTGGCAATTACTTCGAGTTTGCTGCGCTGCGCCGTCAGAATCTCCGTCGCCCGCCCGTAGGCGTCGTCGACCAGTTTGCGCACTTCGCGATCGATCTGCTCGGCCGTCGCTTCGCTGTAGTCGCGCGCCCGGGAAATGTCACGGCCGAGGAAAACGTAATCCTCATGTTCGCCGTACTCGACCATACCCATCTTTTCGCTCATGCCCCATTCGCAAACCATCTTGCGCGCGAGCCGCGTCGCAATCTGGATGTCGCCGCGCGCGCCGCTCGTGACGTCGCCGAAAACAATCTCCTCCGCCACGCGGCCACCCATGCTGACAACGAGATCGTCGAGCAATTCATTGCGGCGCTGGGTGTATTTATCCTCGAGCGGGAGCCACATGGTCGAGCCTAACGACGGCCCGCGCGGGATGATCGTTACCTTGTGCAGCGGCTCGGTGAACTCCAACATCTCGAGCAACAGTGCGTGCCCGGCTTCGTGGTAAGCGGTGTTGGTCTTTTCCTTTTCGCTCAGCGCGAGGCTGCGCCGTTCCTTGCCCCAACGCACTTTGTCGCGCGCCTCTTCGAGCTCGGAAAGAGTGATGCCTTTCAATCCACGACGAGCCGCAAGGAGCGCCGCTTCGTTGATGACGTTGGCCAGTTCCGCGCCGGAATAACCCGGCGTGCCACGGGCCACGACCGCGAGATCGACGCCTTCAGCGAGCTTCACTTTCCTGGAATGGACCCGCAAAATTTCTTCACGGCCTTTGACGTCGGGAAGATTGACCGTGATCTGGCGATCGAAACGCCCCGGACGCAAGAGCGCCGGATCGAGCACATCGGGGCGGTTGGTCGCTGCGATGATGATGACGCCTTCCTGCGTGTCGAAACCATCCATCTCGACGAGGAGCGCATTGAGCGTTTGCTCGCGCTCGTCATGACCGCCGCCGACACCATGTCCGCGATGGCGGCCGACCGCGTCGATCTCGTCGATGAAAATAATGCAGGGCGCCGACTTCTTGCCTTGCTCGAACATGTCGCGCACGCGGCTCGCGCCGACGCCAACAAACATTTCGACAAAGTCCGAACCGCTGATCGAGAAGAAGGGCACGTCCGCTTCGCCGGCAATGGCGCGCGCGAGGAGCGTTTTACCGGTTCCGGGCGGGCCGACGAGGAGCACGCCTTTGGGAATGCGGCCGCCGAGCTTCTGAAATTTTTTCGGATCGCGCAGGAACTCGACCAGCTCTTGCACTTCGTCTTTCGCCTCCTCGACCCCAGCAACATCCTTAAAGGTGATCTTGTTTTTATCCCGCGCGAGCATGCGCGCCTTCGACTTGCCAAAACTGAGCGCGCCCTTCCCCGCCATGCGGATCTGCTGGCGGAAGAGGAAATAAAGAATCAGGAGAAAGAGCGCGATCGGCACGAAGCCGATGACGGCTTGGGCGAGCACGTTCGACTCGGTGCGAATTCCCGGCTGCATTCCGGCGTCGGCCAGTTTCTGTTGCAGATCGGTGGTGAAATTGAGATAAATCGTGGTGCGAAATGGCACCTGCTGCGCCGGCGCATTACCGACGCCCGGTCGGGTGTAAGCCCCGCGAATGGACTGAGTCGGCCGGCCTTCTTCAACAACGAGGAGGAGCGGATACTTCGGATCGTTGACCAGTTGCTTGTGCTCGAGGAGCTCCAGAAAACGATTGTAGGGGACATTTTCCTCGGCGCTATAACCGGTACCGCCGCGGAATAGAATCGCGAGCCCGATCAGCGCAAAAGCGATCGCGAAAAGGATGACACCGCGCCAGTTAAAATTGGGATCGCCAGTGCGGGGCTTGTTATCTTTGGAAGAATTACGATCGGGCAGGGCCATAGGAGAATTCGCGCGCAGAAAGCGCGAGCAGAAAAACTATCATGAAGCGTTTGGCATTGCAAAAGAGCAGGACTCGGGCCGAATCCTGCTGACTGCATCCGCGTGACGGCTTTGGTTCCACTCAGAATGCCAGACTATTTTGATGCTCCCTTCGACCGCGCAGGAGTCGCGGCGTTCATTGCGTCTTACGGCGGACACGGGTAATTTCTCTCGCAGCATCGCATGCCCGCACTAGTCTCATCAGTTGCCGACCGGATCGACCGCGCCGTCCAGCGCGTGACGCCGCTCGCCTATCGTTTTCGGCGGCGCGGCCGGCGTTGGATTCGCCGGGCGATGCGCAAACCGCGCAGCGTCTCGGAAGGACCGAACCTTTTGCCGTTGCTCATCCAGGTGCTGGCGAGCTTCTCAAAAGCCGACGGCGTTCTCCTCGAAGAGGAAATCGATTCGAGCCTCGGTTTCCTGCGTTACGATTATCCGGAGACGCTTTACTCGGAGCTGCGGTTGCTTTTTCGCCAGGCACTCTACGAGCAACAGGATCTCTCCGCGATGGCGCAGAAGCTCGCGGCGTCGCTGAGCGCCGACCGCAAAATCATGCTCGGGGTGCAGCTCTACGATTTGATTTCCCAGGCTGGTCTGAAGCAGGAACAGGTGGTCGCGTTTTATTCCTTCATGTCGCAGCTCGGGATGGCGGCGCAGGCGATCGATATCGTTTATCAACTGAATGTGTCCGAGGAATCCGACCCGGGCGTTTATCAGCGCGGCGCTTCCCCGCTCGAGGCGATTTCGTTCGGCACCAACGGCCAATCCGACGTGACCTTGAAGAGCCTCACGGGAAGCGATCGGCTGCTCGCCTTTCGTTATCATGATCTGATTCTGCTGAAAAATTACAGCGCGCAGCCCGTCTCGGTGCGCGGCCGGCCGCTCGCGCGCGGGGGATTCTGCCGCATTTATCCCGGGCAGCGCATTCTGGTTGGCGATCAGGTGCTCTCGTTTCAGGATCTGGCGACGTACTTCAACGCGAAGAAAAACGTTTCGCTCCCTCAGATATTCGTTCGGGTGAATCGCGATTCCGACGAGGTTGAGATGGAACGTTCGCGGACGCGCGAGAGCTCGCTGGAAGTAACGTTCGGTTTGAAAGTGCAGGTGAAAGCGTTGCGCGATGTCCGGGCCACGCTCAACGATGTAGAGTTAAAAGCCGGCGCGAAAGTCGACGCGGCGCTCGACGACCGGATCATTTTCCACAACGACACGGAGTTGGACCTCGCAGATTTGCGGCGCCGGGCCCGCGCGATGGGCGGACGTTTTCAACTCAAGGCCTCAAAGTCCGAGTATCTCGTGTCGAATAACCCAAGCCTGCTCGAGGCGGACGATATTCTCCTGTCGCCGGGCACCGCGGGCGATGTGCTCCTGAAAATCTTGTGCGATTACGACAAGCGAGTCGGCGTCCTCGAAGTGCTTGAATCCGATCGGCCGATCATGGTCGGCGATGTGCCCGTACGCGCGACTGCACCGCTCGCCGATGGCGATACCATTCGCATTGATGTCGGGCAATTTCTGCGCTGCGACTTCTCCGAGCGGATCATCGAGGAAGAGCGCAACATCATTCGCAGCCTCGAGGTGGTCGACGTCAACCACCGCTTCACGAACAGCGACATCGCGCTCGAAGGCATCAGCTTCGCACTCAATCGCGGCGAGCTGGTCTGTGTCATGGGCGCGAGCGGCTCGGGGAAAAGCACGCTCATGCGTGTGCTCGGCGGGCAATTGCAGCCGGATCGCGGCGAGGTCCTCCTCAACGGCCAGCCGCTTTACGAAAACCTCGACGCCCTCAAACGTTACGTCAGCTACATCCCGCAGGAGGACGCGTTCGACGAGCACCTAACGATCGCCGAAAATCTTCAGTTCGCAGCCGCGATTCGCTCGCCGCATCTCTCGCGGCGCGACCGGACTCGGCGGCTCGACGCCAAATTGCTCGAGCTCGGGCTAAGCGAACGCCGCGACAGCATCGTGGGCAGTCCGGTGAAAAAAACTCTCAGCGGCGGCGAACGGAAGCGGCTCAATATCGGCCTCGATATGATCGGCTCGGCCGACGTTTATCTCTTCGACGAGCCGACCTCCGGATTGTCCTCGAAAGATTCCGAGCACGTCATCGAGATCATCCGCGGGATGGCGCACAACAAGATCATCATCGTCACGATCCACCAGCCGAGCTCGAAACTTTTCCAGATGTTTCACAAGGCGATCCTGCTCGATAAGGGCGGACGCCTGGTTTTTTTCGGGACGCCTTCAGACATGCTCCGTTATTTCGCGGAGGCCGAACATCAGCACCAATTCGGTGCTGACCTCGGCGCCTGCGCGGCTTGCGGCACGACCCGGCCGGAGTTTATCTTCGACGTGCTCGAGACGCCGCTGCGCGACCTCAGCGGCGACATCATTTACGAGGAAAACAACCGCGGCCAGCTCATGCCCGCGCGCCGTTATTCACCGGAATTCTGGCGCGACAAATATGAAGCGTTCCGGCTGATCCAGGACGTCAAGCAGGTGCCGTTGCGGCGCGATCCCGTGCTGCCGTTGCCGCCCGCGCCGCCGCAAAAACAGCGCGAGGCGGTCCGCTGGCACGACGAATGGACGCAGTTGCGCACGCTTCTGCGCCGCGCCTTCATGAGCAAGTTGCGCAATCGCGCCAACCTCATTATCACGATCGGCGTCGCGCCCGTCCTCGCGCTCATGATCGCGACCCTCCTGCGCTACTCCGACAGCGGGCACTACGATTTCGCGTCGGCCTATCACATCCCGACCTTTCTCTTTCTCACCCTGATCGTGGCCATGTTCCTCGGCCTAACGAACAGCGCCGACGATATCATTCGCGATCGCGCCGTGCTCCAGCGCGAACGAAACCTGAATGTGCGCCTGACCTATTACGTCTTCGCGAAGACGGTGTCGTTAGGCGTGTTTGCCCTCGCCCAGTGCGTCCTCTTTGTCCTGATTGGCAATTACATTCTCGAGATCCGCGGGATGTTCTGGCCGGACCTCGCGGTCGTTTTCATGACGGCCATGAGCGGAGTGTCGTTAGGCCTGGTCGTCTCCTCTCTCGTGGCCGATCCCAAAACGGCGGCCAACATCGTCCCTCTCGTCCTCATTCCGCAGATCATTATGGGTGGCGCGATGATCAAATACGAAGACATGAACCGGAACCTCGGCCTCGTTTATACTTTCACCCGCTGGTTCCACGACCATCCGGACAGCGATGAGAGCAAGAAGATGGATAGCCGGCTGCAGGTCCCGTTTATTTGCGAATTCGTGGCCATGCGCTGGTCCTATGAAGAACTCGTCGTCGCCCAGGCCAAACTGAATCCCCTAACGAAAAGACAGGACGACGCGCAACGCCAGATAGATGCCATCGTCGTCCGTCACGAAAGCCATCCGGGCGATCCCAAACGTCTCGACGATTTAAAAGAAACGCTCGCCGTTTTATCCGGCCTCGAAGCCAGCAGCGACCGCGAGCTTGATCGTTTTCTCGGGCTGGTCGATCGCGTCCTTAGCGGCAAAGCCCCCTTCCGTCGGCAGGACTTTAAGAACGCGAACGGCCCGCTCACCGCGGAGCAACTCTATGTGAACCAAAAAGTCTCCGACCTTATCGCCAACGCCGAAATGGAGCAGAGCGATTACCGGCGGGGCGGCAAGCCGAACGTTTTCTTCGGCGCACAAAAGCGCTACTTCGGCGCGACCGTGAGTGTCTTTGTTTACAATACCGCAGTGTTGCTGCTTTCTAGCCTGGGATTGCTCTGGCTGCTGCACTGGATCTTGCGACGCCAACTGGAAGTGCGAAGAAGTTAAACAATGAGCTTGCAGGAATTGAAAACTGCCGCAGCGGCGCTCTCGGAAGAGGAACGGCTTTGGCTCGCTGCTTATCTGCGGCATCTGAGTCGTGTCGATTCGGAAGCAAATGCGAAAGAGCTGAGGGCCCTGGATAAGCGGATCGACGATGGCCATTACGTGACGCTCGAACAACTCAAACAGTATCACTCCGCCTTGGAAACTGAAGGCAAGTGACGCCTTATCGTCTCGTTCTCGAGTCGGCTGTTCTGCATTTCGTTCTCGCGCGGCGACTGGCTGAAAGACGATTCATCATTCGCACGTTCGACGCGCTCGCTGCAGATCCGTATCGCCACGGGGATTATCAGGAGAAAACTTCGGCTGGTCGTGAAATGGAAGTAATTCTGATAGGAAAATACATCATTACCTACTGGGCCGATCACGCAGTGAAAGAACTTCGAATTGTCCGCGCAGAAATTGTTTAGGATCAACCGACATGAAAAATCAAAAAGATAAAACCCGGCTCATCGTGGCCGCGAGCGAGAACGATGCCGATATGCTTTACGCAACAAAATTCTTTGCGCCCGACGCTTTTATTTTTCTGGAGCGAAAGGGGAAGCGGACGCTCGTGCTGAGCGATCTGGAGATCGATCGCGGCCGCAAACAAGCGGAGGCAGACGAGTTCCTGCCTTACAGCCGGTTTGAAAAAGAGGTGCAGGGCAAAAGCGCCAAGGCCCCGCCCTTCGAGAAAGTGCTGGCGCATTTTCTCACGCAACAAAAAGTGAAATCGGCGCTCGTGCCGGCGCGATTTCCGCTCGGTTTCGCGCGCGAGTTGGCAGCGAACAAAATCCGTGTCGAACCAGCCGGGGAATTTTACTGGGCCGCGCGGGAGACAAAAAGCGAAGCCGAACTGCGGCTTCTGCGCAAGGCCCTCGAGATCACCGAAGCGGGTATGGCGCGCGCGATCGAGGTGCTGAAGAAATCGAAGCCGGGGCAAGCGGGGAAACTCGAATGGTCGGGCGCGGTCCTGACCTCGGAACGATTGCGCGCGGAAATCGACGGAGCGGTCTTGCGCGCCGGCGGTCTGCCCGCAAACACGATTGTGGCCGGGGGCGAACAGGCTTGCGACCCGCATGAGCGCGGACACGGTCCGCTAAAAGCAAACAGCCTCATCATTCTCGATATTTTTCCACGCGCGGCGACGAGCGGCTACTATGGCGACCTAACGAGAACCGTCCTGCGCGGGCGGGCGAGCGATGCGCAGCGCCGACTCTGGGAGACCGTCAACGCTGGTCAGGCGCTTGCGTTGAAAAAAATGAAGCCGGGCGTGGACGGTCTGAAGCTGCACAAGGAAGTGAAGCAGTTTTTCGCGGATCAAGGGTATCCCACCGAGCTGCGGGACGGGCGGCAGACCGGTTTCTTTCACGGCACGGGACACGGCTTAGGTTTGGAAATTCACGAGTATCCGCGTTTTCAAAAAACGATTTTCAAAGCCGGCCAGGTGCTCACGGTCGAGCCGGGTCTTTATTACCCGGGGCTCGGAGGAGTGCGCACCGAAGATGTGGTCGCGCTGACGAAGAACGGAATTCGCATGCTCTCGAACTTCGAGAACCGACTCGAAATCTGAGAGTTTAACGGCGGCCGTGCCGGCCGGAGGCGAAAGAGCTGGCTGCACGCTGCGCCATGCGGGTGACACGCCCGGCTCTACACGCGCGGTGCGAGCGCGAATGAACGTCGAACCTCCTTAGGCGTCTAAACCAAAGACAATTTTATTTTCTGACATGTATCATTCTTACGGTTACGGGGGCGGGATGTTTTTCTCCTCCAATTATCTTTTTTTGGTCGGCATCCCGTTGCTCATCGGCTTGTGGGCGCAGTTTCGCGTCAGCAGCGCTTTCAAGAAATGGGGCGCCGTCCGCGCGAGCTCGAACATCACCGGCGCCGAAGCAGCCCGGGAAATACTGCAGGCGGCCAACATTCGCGATGTCGACGTCGTCGAGACGAACGACTACCTCGGCGACCATTACGATCCGACGAAGAAGCGGCTCTGTCTGTCCACCAATGTTTTCAACACGCCATCCGTCGCCGCCCTCGGGATCGCTGCGCACGAGAGCGGGCACGCGATTCAACACGCGAAAGCCTACGCGCCGCTAAAAGCGCGCATGGTGATCGTGCCGGTCACGGGCATCGCCACACGCATCCTCCCGTTTGCGATTCTCGGCGGGCTCTTTTTCCACATCACCGGCCTCATCACTCTCGGCATCTACTGCTACCTCGCGCTCCTCGTTTTCCAGTTGATCACGTTGCCGGTCGAGTTCGACGCATCGCACCGCGCGAAAATCATTCTCCAGCAAATGGGGATCATCCAACCGGGCAACGAAGCCGTCGGCGTGAACAAAGTCCTGAACGCCGCCGCCTGGACTTATGTCGCCGCTTTCATCGCGACGTTAGGCAACCTCGTCTGGCTCCTCTCCGTGCGCGATCGCCGCAACTAATCGATGACGCCCGCTCTCGCGCTGCGCGCCCCGCGGCGCCTAACCGATTTATTATCGTCGCCTGCACCGGCGCGTGTTAAACGTAGCCGCGAGGCGATGGACAAACCGCGAACCGACGAAGATCAGGCTCTCGTCGCGCGTGCCCAGGCGGGCGACGCCGCGGCTTTCGATGATCTCGTCGTGAAGTATTCGCCACGTCTCTACGGCCTGATTTACAACATGACCTCGAATCATGAGGACACGAACGACATGCTCCAGGATGTCTTCGCCAAAGCTTATCGCGCGATCAAAGGCTTCCGCGGCAAATCGTCGTTCTACACCTGGATCCACACGATCGCGGTGAACATGACGCTCAATTTTTTGAAGAAACGGGGCCGCCGTTATCACCTCAGCCTCGACGACGTCGACGCCAGCATTCAGAACGACAAGGAATTTATCGAGCTCACTTCCACGAGCAGCCCGGTGCGGGAAGCGGACCTTTCCGAGCTCCAGCGAAGATTGAACGAGTCCATGATGAAGCTGTCTGAAGAACACAGAGCGGTCGTCGCCATGTTTCATATTCAAGGAATGCCCCACGCCGAGATCAGTAAAATACTGGGAGTTTCCGAGGGCACGGTGCGATCGCGCTTGTTCTACGCGAACCGCCAACTGCAAAATTATCTGGACGAATTCCGCAAGAACCCCGTTGGTTAAAGACTCGCTGCCGCATGGACAACTTCGACGACGACGAAATCGGAAAACTGCTTCGCTTGAAAAAGTTCGAGCAACCGCCTCCCGGTTACTTTGAAAATTTCCTGCACGAGTTTCATCGCCGTCAGCGCAACGAGCTGCTGCGCGAGCCGCTTTGGAGCGTTATGTGGCAGCGGCTTTCCGAATCGTTCTTCCGGCTCAGCATTCCGTCACTCACTTCCTATCCGGCGGCTGTCGCGGCCGTGCTGGTTTGCGCGGCGGTTGTTTCACTGAAAATCTATCAGGCGCCGCAGCCCGACGGTTATGCGGTCAATATAGAGACTGCCGCGCCAGTGGCCACTCTGCCGGTCGATGATTTCACACTAAGTTCGCCAGTCACCCTGGCGACTCGCAGCCTCGGGCCGGATCTCTCCCGTCAGATTGATGAAAGCGCCTACACTCACCGCGCGCAGACGCCTCCGCGTTATGTGCTCGACCGGCTGCCCGTGAGTTATGAGCCGTCTTTCAATTTTTAATCTCAGCGCGCGTCCAGTCTTTTTCCGCGGACGCCTCGAAATTCTTCCGGCTCTCCTCGCCCTCGCGATCGTCAGCGTAACGAGTCCGGAAATCCTGCGCGCGCAGGACGACACGGCGGGCGCTATCAGCCGCGAAGTCAAAACTGTCTTCGAACGCTGCGCCAAAGCCGTCGTCAAGATTCACGCTGTCGATGAGCACAGCGAGCTTTCCGGCACCGGCTTTTTCGTCGATCCGACGGGCACGATCTACACCTCCTATTCTGTGGGTGGCGATGCGGATAATTTCACGGTGCAATTTGAAGGGAGAAAATACCACGCCACGCAATTGATGGCCGATGTGCGCAGCGGCATCGCTCTTTTGAAAGTGGACACGGCCACGCCATTTCTGCCGATCGGAAAATCGGCCGAGCTCGGTCTCGCGACGCCTGTCGTCGCGATCGGTTACCCGCTCGATCTGCCGGAGTCACCGAGCTTCGGGATGATCGCCGGGTTCGATCGCAGATATCTCGGCCGCTATTTCACGACCACTCACCTGCGCATCAACCTGCCCACCCAGCGCGGTGAAGCAGGCGCGCCGCTTCTCAATTTCAAAGGCGAGGTTGTCGGCATTCTCATCAGCAGTGTCGATAGCGGCTCGGCCTGTTACGCGCTCCCGATCGATGCCGCGGAAAAAATTCGCCGCGATTACGCTCGCTTCGGCGATGCGCGCCACGGCTGGATCGGAATCGATGTGCAGCAGGCGGATAGCGTCGTGGCGGGTTCGCGCGCGCGGATGACGCAAATTCGAGAAAACACGCCGGCCGCCGATTCCGGATTGAAGGCGGGCGATGTTTTGTTGCAGGTCGGCCGCGTCGCCGTGCACGAACCGGAAGATGTGCTCGATGCGTCGTTCTTTATAAGCGCGGGGGATTCCGTGCCGATCACGGTTATGCGCGGTGACGAGAAGCTGACATTCAACGTCGAAGCGGGCTCGACGAAATCAGAGATCATGGCGCAGGGCCAAAGCAACAAATGGGCGGTGCCGCTGAAGCTGGAGACGGCGCCAAGGTAGCGCAAAACTTCAGCTTGCCGGCCCTGACGATGCAAGCTGGAAGCTTGCTGCTACGACATCTTGCGGAAGGCTGCCTCGTCGACAATCGCGATGCCGAGTTTTTTCGCTTTCTCCAGCTTGCTCCCGGCTTCTTCGCCCGCGAGCACAAAGCTCGTTTTTTTGCTCACGGTTCCGCTCACTTTGCCGCCCTGCTGAATGATCCGCTCGGCGAATTCATCGCGCGGTTTGCTCAAGGTGCCGGTGATCACCCAGGTTGTTCCCGTGATTTTCGAATCGGACGTCGGCGCGGTTTTCCGCTCACTCGTTAGGCGCGATCCCGTTGCGCGCAACTTTTCAATCATCTCGCGGTTGCCCGGCTCGCGGAAAAACTGCGCAATGCTCGCGCCCACGACTTCGCCCACGTCGGGAATCCGCTGCAGCTCCTCCGGTGAAGCCGCCATCAGCTCGTCGAGATTGGCGAAATGATCGGCCAGGGCGCGCGCCGCGCTCACCCCGACGTGCAGGATTCCGATCCCGAAGAGGAGCCGCCAAAGCGGCTGCTGTTTGCTGCGCTCGATCGCCTCGAGAAGGTTCGCGACACTTTTCTCACCCATGCGCTTCAGCTCATCCAACTGCGCGCTCGTTAGGCGATAGATGTCGCTGACTGCGCGCACCAGCTCCCGGGAGACCAGCTGTTCGACCATCGCTTCGCCGAGCCCTTCGATGTCCATCGCGCCGCGCGACGCGAAATGTTCAATCCGGCGCTTCAACTGCGCGGGGCACTGCGCGTTGACGCAACGCACCGCGACCTGGCCTTCCTCTTTCACCAGCTTGCTCCGGCAGACCGGACATTGCGCCGGCATGCGAAAATTTTTCTCCGAACCATCGCGCAAGTCCGTTCGCACACTAACCACCGCGGGGATGACTTCGCCCGCTTTCTCAATCACGACGGTGTCGCCAATGCGGATATCTTTGCGTTGGATTTCCTCTTCGTTGTGCAAGGTCGCCCGCGCCACGCGGCTGCCGGAGACGGTCACCGGGTCGAGCACCGCGACGGGCGTGAGCACGCCGGTGCGGCCGACCTGGATGACAATATCGAGCAGCTCCGTCTCAACCCGCTCCGCTTCGTACTTGAAGGCCATCGCCCAGCGTGGCGACTTCGCGGTCATGCCTAACGACGCCCGCTGCGCAAAGGAATCCACCTTCACGACTGCGCCGTCAGTTTCGTAAGGGAAGTCGTGCCGCACCTTGTCCAGCTGATGGATCGCGCTCAGGATCTCTTCGAGCGATTGCGCCTCCCACCAGCGTTCGGCGCAGGGCAGCCCCAGTTTCTTGAGTAATGCGAAAAGCTGGGAGTGGTGCGTCAGCTCGATGCCTTCGACGGCGCCGGTCCCGTAGAAGAGCACGCCTAACGGCCGTTGCGCGGTAATCGCCGGGTCCAGCTGTTTCAACGACCCGGCCGCGGAATTTCGCGGGTTCGCGAAGACCGACAGCCCGACTTCAGAACGTTCGGCGTTGAGTTTGGCGAAGCCGTCTTTGGTCATATAAACTTCGCCGCGCACTTCGAACAGCTCCGGCGCCGCCCCTTTGAGCTGCCGCGGGATGGACGAAATCGTCCGCACGTTTTGCGTCACATCTTCGCCCGTCGTCCCATCACCGCGAGTGGCGGCATAGCGTAGCCGGCCATTTTCGTAGAGCAGCGAAACCGCCACGCCGTCAACCTTGGGTTCCACCACCACGGGAACGTCCTCGTTAGGCGAGAGTTTCTCGATGCGCCGGTAAAACGCGCCTACTTCCTCTTCCGAATAGGTGTTATCGAGACTGAGCATCGGCGCGCGATGCGTCACCTGGGTGAAGGCCTTGAGCGGCTGGCCACCCACGCGCTGACTTGGGGAATCCGCGGTCACGAGTTGCGGAAAGCGCATCTCGAGATGGAGCAACTCGCGGTAGAGGCGGTCGTAATCGCGGTCGGCGATGACCGGTGCGTCATCCTCGTAGTAGCGGCGGTTATGCTCCGCGATTTCGCCGCGCAATTCCGCAAGCCGCTGCGCTGCCGACGCCAATGTCTCCGCCATGAGCCATGATACCATGACCACTAAAAGGACAATTCTCCTCAGCGCAAAATGCGAGTGAAAAGTCGACGGACAACGGAGACGGCCCGCCCACTTTGGAATGCAACTTCCCGGCCCAATGGCTGACAAATTTCCCAGGCCAGAAAAACTGGGACGGAGCAGCTGATCTTTTTTTTCCTTAAACAAGCGCAACCGTTCGTTCCGGCACGAAAGAGAAGAAACCTAAACTGGAGGAGTCTTATATGTTGTGGACAATATTCGTTATTCTGTTGGTGCTTTGGTTGCTGGGCGCGTTCATCGTGCCGTTTGGCGGCAGCTTGATTCACATCCTGCTCGTCATCGCCGTCATCGTGTTGATCTATAACCTCGTCACCGGACGACGTGGAATTTAGATCGTCTGATCCATTGAATGAAACCTGCAGGCATCATCGGCATCATTCTTATCGTCGTGGGCATTATCGCGCTGGCCTACGGCGGATTCAGTTTTAAAGAGCACAAAAAGGACGTCGATGTCGGTCCGGTCCAGATCGGGCACACCGAAGAGCACAGTGTTCCTCTGCCGCCAATCTTAGGTGGCCTCGCCATTGCTGGCGGGATCGTGCTCGTAATTGTCGGCAGCCGTAAGAGCTAACAACACAGGGGTCGGAGTCGTCGGCTGGGGAGGTGCTTGGCAGGTATTTGTCAGCTTTATGAGAGCTTCTTATAATCGTTAGGCGGAACTGTCGGGTAGGCGAGGAGTTGTTGGAAGCGCGGATCACCCCGCAGCGGGTACCACAGCGGATCGAGCTTTAGCATTTCCGCGGTTACCAAGCTCGGTCGCGCCCGCGAGAGATCGCCGGCGGCCTTGCCAGCGAAGCTCTCGCCGAGCGAAGGGGCGCATGTCGCGCAAACCAACTGAGAACGGCGACGTTATCTCGCCTGATGCCGCCTGCGGCGATCACGTAAGCTGCCGCCACCCGGTAAACTTTGCGCCGCTGTAATTCCTGGAAGAAGCCGGTCACTAGATTCTATTTCGACGCGCCTCAAACAATGGCAAGTCACAGAGTAAGACAAGCCAAGAGGCCCCGGCGTTCGACGCAGCAAGCGCCGCCCGCGGACGCGGCATCGGTCTGATCGTTAGGCAAGTGGAGCATAGGCCTAACCAAATCCTAAAAGTTCCTCCCATTGCGCCGCCATTGAACGCTCGCGACCTGGGGCGCGCGAGAGGATCGTGCCGGACGATTATCAAAGAGTGGAAATCAAACTCGACCAAGCGCCATCTCCCAAAGCCGGCGACGGCGACGAATCGCTCGAGACGGTCGTCACCCCGCGCCTCCGCATGCACGATCTCCTGCAGCGGCCATTCGACGTCCGCTCCGTCGCGCTTACGGGGCTTTTCCTCCTCGCGCTCTTTTACACGATCTATTTTTTGCGCTCCCTCCTCCTGCCGATCATCCTCGCGCTGCTTCTCAGTTACCTGCTTCGTCCGATCGTGCGCTGGCTCGCCAAGATCAAAGTTTCAACCCACATCGGCGCCGCACTTCTCCTCCTCTCGGTCGTCGGCGCGCTCGGCTATGCCGTTTCATTCCTGGCCGCGCCCGCCTCCGGGTGGCTCGAAAAAGCGCCCTACAGTCTGCATCAACTTCAGCAAAAGATGCTCCCCTTGAAGAAGCCGATGGAGAAGGTCGCGCAGGCCAGCGGCGCGATCGACAACCTGACCACGGCCTCTTCTTCGACCGCGGCCACTTCTCCGCAGCAAAAAACACAGACCGTGGAAGTGAAGGAGCACCCGCTCGCCGACAAGCTCATGGTGCAAACGCCCGAGTTCATCGTCGGCACCCTAACGATGCTGATTCTGCTCTATTTCCTCCTCGCCTACGACGGCGTCTTTCTCGCGAAGATAATCAAGCTGATGCCGACGCTCTCGGACAAAAAACGCGCCGTCTCAATCGCGCACGAGATCGAGAGCCAGGTCTCGCGTTATCTCTTCACAATTACGATTATCAACTGCTGCCTCGGGCTCGCCGTCGGGCTCGCCGTCGGGCTGCTCGGTTTGCCGAACCCGGCGATGTGGGGGGTCATGGTGGCGATCCTGAATTTCGTCCCCTACCTGGGCGCGCTCACTGGCATCGTTTGCATGACGTTAGGCGCGCTCCTCAGCTACAGCAGCTTTGGCTACGCGCTGCTTTTTCCGGGGAGCTATCTTGTGCTCGCTTCACTCGAGGGAAATTTCATCACGCCGATGGTGATGGGCCGCTCCCTTACACTCAATCCGGTGCTCGTGCTCTTGTCGCTGACGTTCTGGGGTTGGATGTGGGGAATCGTCGGCGTCGTTCTGGCGGTGCCGATTCTCGCGGCCTTCAAAATTTTCTGCTCGCACATCGAGCCGATGGAACCGCTTGCGGAATTCATGAGCTGAGCGCGCAGGGAACTCTGTCGGCGCCCGACGAAAAAGAATCGCGTTGCCGAGCGAGAATACCACGTTAGAAGATGGGCTGTGAGCGCCAGCCATCTCTCCACGCCTAACGAACTTGCGTCGGCTGGCATCTCGTATTCCCGCAAAAATCCTTTCCCCGGCCATGTCCTCGTTAATCGTAGGCTGAACAGTCCCGATTCGGAGAAAGAGACGCGGCACCTCGAAATCTCGCTCGAGCATTCCTGCTTGGATTACCAGGTCGGCGACTCGATGGCGGTCTATCCGACGAACGATCCCGATCTCGTGGACGACATCTTGAAAGCTCTCTGCGCAAACGGTGACGAGCCGATTGCCGGCCTGAAAGGCGCGCCGGATACGACGTTCCGCACAGCACTCCTGCGCGACTACGGGGTGACGCAGCCGACGCCCAAACTTCTCCGGTCCATCGCGCAGCGCGCCTCGGCCGCGCCGCTCTTAAAAGAGTTGTTGCACGAGGATCGCCGTCACGATCTCGACACTTATCTCTGGGGCATGGAAGTGATCGACTTCCTTGTCGAGCATCCGTCAGTCCATTTCGCGCCGCAGGATTTCATTGCGCTCCTCCCGAAATTGCAACCGCGGCTCTACTCGATCGCCTCGAGCTTGAAAGCGCATCCGACCGCGGCGCATTTCATCGTCGACGTGATCAGCTACAGTAGCCACGGGCGAAAGCGCAAAGGGGTTTGCTCGACCTTCCTGGCCGAACGCTGCACCGATTCGCCAGCCCCGATTTTTCCAGCGGTGTCGAAATTCCGCCTGCCCGAAGATGGCGACGCGCCGCTCATCATGGTCGGACCCGGGACGGGCGTGGCGCCGTTCCGCGCCTTCCTGCAGGAACGCCAGGCGATCGGGGCGCGCGGCAAGACCTGGCTCTTCTTCGGAGCGCAGCGCGAGAAGAGTGATTTTTATTACCAGGAAGACTTCGAAAGTTTCATCGCCGATGGCGTGCTGACCAAGCTCGACACTGCCTTCTCGCGCGATCAGGCGCATAAAATTTATGTGCAGAACCGGATGATGGGTTCGTCGGGCGAGCTTTGGAAATGGCTCGAAGAAGGCGCCTATTTCTACGTCTGCGGCGATGCCAAACGGATGGCCAAGGATGTGGACGCGACCTTGCGTGAAATCGTGCAAGAGCAAGGTGGCAAGAGCGTGGACGAAGCGAACGAGTACGTAGAAAAACTGAAGAGCGACAAGCGCTACAAGCGCGACGTCTATTGAGCGCGCGAACGGAGCCCGCAGATACCGCTGATGAGAATCACGAGCAGGCTGATCGCGGCTGCGGTGCCGCCGATAATCAGCCACCACGGGTTATAAGTCATGACCAGGCGGCCATGAGTCCCGGGAGGAAGCTCGATGGTGGGGAATAAGCCGTGATAGGAACCGACCGCGACGCGCTGACCCTTGATAGTCGCGCGATAGCCGTCGAAATACGGCTGGGAAAAAAAGAGCAGCGCCGGATCCCGCCCGGCCGGCACATCGACGGCGGCGACAATTTTCGCGCGCGAACTGCCTAACAATATCACCCGCGCCTGCGCGCGCTTCTCGTTAGGCGAGGAAGTGGCGGAACGAACTCGCGGAAGCGCTCCACCCACACGGTGATAGACGCGACCTTCCGCCTCATCGTGCGCCAGCGTCCATTCGGATGCTGGCTTGGGAGCAAGCGCGCTTTTCCTATCCACCAGAATGCCGTCAACGCCAATCGTCTTGAGCAGCCCCTTGGGACCGGCTTCGTACCCGAGCAAATAATCCGCCATGCCCAGATCGATTTCACCGTGGGTGGAAAACGCAAAGGCACGCCCCACTCCCGCGCCGCGGATCGGGCTGTAGCCATTGAGCAAGCGCACGCCGGCCCACATCGAAGTGCTTCCGGGGCGCATCACCTGCCCCACCGGTTCAGGATGATTTTTGACTCGATAGGCGTTTTCCGGCGGCGGATAAACGCTGAGGTACAGTCGAGCTGGGTCGAGCGGCTGCGGATCAGTCAGGCTGGGGCCAAAGTGATATTTGGGCACTCCGTTGTTCGTGGGAAGGAGGAGGTAAGTGATGAGGAACGATCCAAAAACAACGGCAACAAAGAACCAGCGCCACACGGCCGAAAGACGAAATTGGGCGAGCGCTTCCGCCGCGACGAGGGCGAGGAGCAAATGCAGCAACGGCAGCCAGCGAAAACTCCAACGAAAGACATTCGCGCTCGGCAGCATCGCGAGGAGCAAGACAACTACGAGCAACCCGAGCTCCCATTTCATCCGCCTAACGAACGGCCGGCGCAGAAAAATCAGACCGGCCAAAAGCGCGAGGGGCGGAACCGAGCCGCAGGCCAGCTCCACCGCAGGGCGGGGCACCGGACGCGTTAAGAAATCAGCCCACCGGGCCGTCCAGGCAGGCCAGAGAAAGCCCGGCAAGGCGGCGGGCGGAACCAGCCATTGCCAATGCGCCCCGGCGTTGGCCTGCTCCCTGCGGGCGGAGCCGTGCACATAATCGAGCAGGGCAAGCCAGGCTGGCGCGGAAAGTCCGAAGCCCAAGGCCAGCCCTAAGGCCAGCGGCCAGAGGGAGGAAAGTCTCCGCGATTCGCCTAACGACTTCACCGCGAGCCAGACCGCGAGCAGCGCCAGCATTAAAACCGTATAAGGAAATCCCCCGGTCACAAGTAGGTAAACAAACGGCGCCGGCCAGAGGAACCGCCATTTCGTCCGCGCCGGATCGAGGGCGCGCTCCATTCCCCACCAGGCCCAGGGCAGCCAGGCGAAAGCGCCCAGCGCGCCGAACCAATCGGTCGCACCCCAACAGATGATCCAGCCATTCAAGGCCGCGACGAGTGCGACCATCGTCGCCAGCGGCGTCGTTAGGCACCGACCCCGCGCGAGCAAAAACGCGCCCGCCGCGAGAACGAAAAGATGCGCCATGGAAAGCGCCGCCGCCTGACCGGCAAAAGGCAACGGGAATTTCCAAATCAGAACAACGGCCGCGTTAACGAAAAGCGAGAACGTCCCGTATTGATATTCTCCCGCGAGATTCCCGCAGACCCACGAGTAAGGACTGAGCAGCGGCAGATGACCTTCCGACCAGCTCCGCGCCACATCGGCGAAAACCGGCAGAATGGAAATCTCGTAATCGTCGTTCCAAAAAAGTCCGGGATCGTGCCAGAGCAGCAGGCCGCAAAATCCCAGCACCAACGCGCCGGCCCCGATCGCGCCGAGGAAGTTGCCGCGTCGAGTTGCCTGGCCCGGTTCGCTCAAGCGAATAGCTAAAGGACGACCGGCCGCCCTTCGGTCATGACGAGCACGTTTTTCTCGACGCCGTGGGTGCGCGCGCTCGAGAGCAGGCGCTCCGGCGGCTCCTCGAGCGGCTCGAAGCCAAGGCGAAATGTGCCGTAATGCATCGGCACCAGTTTCTGCGCGCGCAGTTCGAGAAAAGCGCGCACCGCTTCCTCCGGATTCATGTGCACTTCGCGCCCGCTCGGTGCGTCGTAGGCGCCGATCGGAAGGAGCGCGATCTCGATTGGAAACCGTTTGCCGATTTCCTCGAAGCCCGGGAAGTAAGCGCTATCGCCACAGTGAAAAATCGAGCGCCCATCCGCCTCGATGACGAACCCGCCGAAACCACGATGCGAATCGTGCAACATCCGCGCGCCCCAATGATGACACGGCGTGAGCGAAACGCGGAGCGGACCGAGCTGCACCTGCTCCCACTCGTCGAGCTCGTGCACGATATTAAACCCGAGATCGTGCACCAAATTCCCAACCCCGATCGGCACCACGATCGGTTGATCGGCCGCGACGCGGCGGAGGGTGCGCCGATCGAGATGATCGAAGTGGGCATGCGTCACGAGCACGAAATCGATCGACGGCAGATTGTCGATATTCAGCCCGGGCCGCTTGAGACGCTTGATCACTTTGAGCCACATCGACCAATTCGGATCGATCAACACGTTCATCCCTTCGATCTGGATGAGGAACGAGGCGTGCCCGATCCAGGTGATGCAGATTTGGCCGGGGCGGACTTTGGGGAAGCGTTGCATCGCGCGATCGCCCGAGCGTTTCGTGAAGAACGACGGAATCAGGACCTCAGTGAGGAAATTGCGCTTATGCCAGTCGATGCCGGGTTTGAGACCGACGCGGGTGGCCGATTGCTTCTCCGCGCCGTTCCTGGAGGCTGTGCGCACCACGTTGGTTCGCTTCCGCGAAAAAGGAGTCGGCACTGTCGGCCAAGCATATAAACTTACGCGGTTGAAGCAATCGTTTTGCGGCGAGGGGAGCTGCGCCTAACGACCGCTTCGGTCGTAATGAGTCCTCGCGAAAAAGCGCGTCAACCGCTGGTTGGAATCGCCCTCGCGGCCGCCGTCGGCATTGTGCTCGCGGAGGTTTTCCCAGCGCCGCCGCCCTACGCGACCTGCAGTCTCCTCATTCTGGCGGCACTCGTTAGTCTAATATGGCCGCGGCCGCTCTGCACGGTCTTACTCGTAATGGGCGGCTTCTTCGCCTTGCATCTCGTGCAACAGGCGGATGCACCGGGGAAAAAATTGGCGGAGCGTTTGGCTGATAGAGCGCGGCCGGTGACGGTAAGCGGCGCCGTCGTGAGCGAACCGAAAAGTAGCGTCGGCGGCTTTGCGACTTTCCTCCTGCAACTCGATTCGATCGAAATCGGCGGCGGACGCGAAGCTTGCAATGCCACCATCCGCGCCCGCTGGAAAGGCCAGCCGGCGCTAGGCGACGAGGTTCGCCTAACGGGAATGGCGGAGCCAGTCCCGCCCGCGCGCAATCCCGGCGTTTTCGACATGCGCAGCTACCTCGCGCGACGCGATGTTTACCAATCCCTCTTCGCGCGATATCCGGAGGACGGCGCAATCCTCGCGACGGATGGCGGCAATTTTATACTCCGGCTGGCGGCAAAATCGCGCGCTTGGATGCAGGCGACCTTGACGCGCGGGCTGGAGGATTCGCCCGACGCAGGCGCCCTGATCAGCGGAATGGCGCTCGGCTTGCGCCACGAGACGCGCGACGACATCGAAGAGCCGTTTCAGCAGACCGGCACGCTGCACTTATTCGCGGTCGCCGGCCTGCACGTCGGCATTATCGCGCGATTGCTCTGGATTCTCGCCCGGCTTTGTCGGCTGCCCCGCGTCGCAGCCGCCGCGCTAATTATTCCGTTTCTCTTCTTTTATTCGGCGATCACCGGTCTGCACGTCTCGAGCGTGCGCGCAGCCACAATGGCGGCAGTATTGTTAGGCGGAATCTTTTTTGAGCGCCCCGTCCTCGCGCTCAACAGCCTTGCCGCGGCCGCGGTCCTCATTCTTGCAGTCGATTCGAACCAACTTTTCACCTCCGGATTCCAGCTCTCCTTCGCGGTGGTGGCGGCGATCATTCTCTGGCAAAACAGGATCCTCCGCCCGCTCCTGCGGTTGAGCGAAACCGATCCATTTCTGCCGCGCAGCCTCGTCAGCCGTGCCCGGCGGTTTTTCGAACGCTGCTATTTTTGGACGGCCGGCGCGCTCTCTGTTTCTGCCGCGGCCTGGGCGGGATCCTTGCTCCTCATCATTTGGTATTTTTGTCTGCTCACGCCGATCTCGCTTCTCGCCAATCTCACGGTCGTGCCGATCGCGTTTTGCATTTTGGCGGTTGGAATGTTGTCGCTCCTGGCTGCTCCTTTTTCCACCTCGCTCTCGCTCATTTTCAACAACGCGAACTGGAGTCTATCGAAAATGGTTCTCGGGCTGGTTCATCTCTTTGCGCAGCTTCCGGGCGGTCATATCTACGTGGAGCGGCCGCATTGGCCCCTCGCCGCGCCGACTGAAATCACCGTACTCGATGCCGGAGCCGGCTCAGCGGTGCACCTGCGTTCGAACGGGGAGGACTGGCTTTTCGACACGGGAAGTGCGCGCGACTACGAAGGTTTCCTGCGCGATTACTTGCACTCTCGCGGAATTGATCGCCTCGATGGCGTCGTGCTTAGTCACGGCGATTCGTTGCACATCGGCGGTGCGATCCAGTTACTCGATGAATTTCGTCCTCGGCGCCTCCTCGACAACGCCGCGCCCGACCACTCGCCGGTGCACCATGCTATGCTCGTTAGGCGACGACAACTGGTCGCCAGCGGCGACTCGATCCAAATCTCTCACGGCGTCGTCGCTTCTGTTCTTTACCCGCCGGCTCCATTTCAGGCGAAAGCGGCCGACGACGAAGCTTTGGTCGTGCGACTCGAGATTGGGCGGAAATTTCACGTTCTGCTTGTTTCCGACAGCGGCACAAAAACGGAGGAGGCGCTGCTCCGGACCAAGCCTAACGAATTGCGGAGCGACGTCCTGATCAAGGGCCGCCACTACTCAGGCGAGCCGGGTCTGGGAAACTTTCTCGACGCGGTGCAGCCTCGACTCATCATCGCCACTTCAGTTGATTTTCCGGAGCGGGAAAGGTTGCCGGACGCTTGGGCACAGATGGTCCGGGACCGCGGCATCACGCTTTTTCGACAGGACGAAAGCGGAGCGGTGAAGATCGAATTTTTCGACGACCACTGGCGCGCCACCTCTTTTCTGACTCACGCAATCGTTCGCAGCCGCAGCCGGTAGATCGGCGCGCGCTCCGCGATGAACTGTTTTTCAAACGTCGTTAGGGGAAAAATTTCCTGCTCGTCAGCGGCCTCCTCCCGAAACGCCGAAACGGAGACCAACTCTCGAATCGTCTCAAAATAATCTGCCTGATCCGTCGCGATACGGAGTCGCCCGCCGGGCACTAGAATCCGATGAACGGCCGCGAGAAAATCACCTGTCACGATCCGCCGGCGATGGTGCCGCTTCTTCGGCCACGGGTCGGGAAATAAAAGGTGCACGACATCGATCGACTTCGACGGCAGGAGGTGCTGCACGGCGTAGGTGGATTCAATCCGCAGGATTCGCACGTTAGGCAGTTTTTTGCGGGCTGCTTTCCCGCAGGCGCTGCGCACCCGGCCGAGAAGCCTTTCGATCCCGAGAAAATTACGCTCTGGAAATTTTTCTGCCAGGCCGGTCAGGAGAGTGCCGTCTCCGCAACCGAGGTCGATCTCCAAAGGAGCGGCCTGCCGAAAAATCAGCGCGAGATCGAGCGGCGCGAAGTAATCGGCCGGGATCAACTCCACCGCCGCAACGCTAATGGCACTGGAATAAGCGACCGCGTCGTCCACTCTTAAGAAGGATTATGCACAGACTTTTCTCGATCTTATTTTTCGTCCTCACCTTTTCCAGCACGGCCTTGACCACGCAGGCCGAAAGCAAAACCGCCGTCTTCGCCGGCGGTTGCTTTTGGTGCATGCAACCGCCTTACGACTCCGCTAAAGGCGTGACTAAAACAATCGTCGGCTACACCGGCGGAAGTAAAGAAGACGCCAACTACAATCTCGTCTCAGCTCACAAGACGAAACACCGCGAGGCGATCGAAGTGACTTACGATCCGGCGCAGATCTCCTACGATCAGCTGCTCGGTATCTTCTGGCGCAACATAAATCCGACGCAAGCCGACGGACAATTCCACGACATCGGTCTTTCTTATCAAGCGGCCATTTACTACGGCGACGACGAGGAGAAAAAGCTCGCCGGAGCTTCGAAAGAGAAGCTCGCAAAATCCAGCAGGTTCGACAAACCAATCGTGACCGAGATTCTGCCACGGACGCCTTTTTACCCCGCGGAGGATGAGCACCAGAAATATTACCTGAAGAACCCCGAAGCCTTCCAGGCCTACCATGTCGGTTCCGGGCGGGTCAGTTATTTGGGAGGAATTTGGGAGAAGAAGTAGTCGTTAGGTGAATTCGTTAGGGCTTTTCTTCCGCCGGCGGCGCGATCCGGCCGGTCACGGCATTCACGGCGACTTGCCGGGCTGTTTTCGCGCCTTCCTCCGCGATCTGCAGCGACCAGACTAGTTTTCCCTGCACGGTTTCAAGTTTTGCGGAGGTCACGCGCGCCCCGGGGAAGCGCTTTAACGCAATATGTTCCGCCTCGTTCTTGGTGATCTTGGCATCTCCTTTTGGATCGAGGGGACTTCCCTGGAGAGACGACAAACAAACGACGAGGAAGCAGGCAGTTAAACGGATCAACTTCATGGAGGCATTGAACCGACTTTCGGTGCCGCTGCCCAATAAAAAAGCGAGAAACTCTGGTATTATTCTCTGCACCATTCGTCTGGCACGCGCGTTGCTTGAAGAGTTGCGCAATCTAGGAAGTCACTACCCGAAATATTCGAAAAGTACCTTGAGCGTTCCTCAGCTTGCGGCGCGACCAGCGATGGTCGCGCATTTCTTTCCTGCCGCCGCGGCCCGGACAAAAATTAAAACTTGAAGATCTCTGACTTGCTCGGCTCGACGAACTCCGCGTGCGCGACGAGCAGTTGCTCCTTAAGGTGTTTCGATAGACCCTCGGCCAGGACGGTGGCAATCACCTCCGGCTCCCGGGTATAAATCGGGATCGGAAATGAGCCGGCGTTGCGATCGTAACCGTAAATCGTGCCGTCGGTTTCCCAGACGCAGTAGGCGTGGCCGGCGGGATGATTTTCGTAACGCACGAGAAGAATTTTCGCCCAGAAATTCTGATCGAGGCTGTGCTGCGTCTTGACCAAGGCAAGGTAGTTGCAGGCGGAGATGACGCAGCCATTCAGAACAACGAGATCATCTTCGGCTGGGACGAGAATGACTTTTTGCTGGCAGGCGCCGAAGGCAAAAAGGGCAATGAGAGAAAGTATAATAGGTGTGAGGTAGGCGCGCATCGTATTCTAAAATCTATGGAGGTTATAGCATGCCCGCCGCTTCCTTGGATAGCGCTAACTTTGCTTCTCCAGAAAAGATCTACAGCGGCTTTCGTTCATCCGTGCGCGGGGAGGCCGAGCCTTGACATCTCCGGCGGACGGCGGGTACTTCGCGTCGCCCGTGAATCTCGCCATATTCGATCGTTTATTTTTCGTTAGGCAAATTTCCGGGGCGGCCGCACTGCTCTTTCTTGCCGGCTGCAATGACGACTCGAAGATCACGGTTTATCGCATCCCCAAGGAAACGCAGCCCGCGACAACGCCTCCGCCAGCCATGATGGATGCCGATTCCGCACCCGCGGTGCATTGGACCGCGCCCGCCGGTTGGGAGGAACGTCCTGCAACCGGCTTCCGCAAAGGCAGTTTTCTCGCCCGCGGCGCGGATGGGACACAAGCCGACATCTCCGTTATTTCCTTTCCTGAACATGCAGGCGGTCTGCTCGCCAACGTAAATCGCTGGCGCGATCAATTGAAACTCGCACCGGTCACAAGAGAAGCGGAGGCAGGCAAACCGATGCCGGTCGCGGGCCGGGAAATGTTTTTCATCGACTTGGTGAGCGCGCAGCCGCTTCAACCCGATGGTTCAAAGTCGCGCATCGTTGGAGGAATTTTTCCGCTCAACGGCGAAACGTGGTTTTTCAAAATGACCGGGCCGGATCAACTGGTGGAAGCGCAGCGCGACGCGTTTCAGCAATTCCTCGCCAGCGTCCACCTCGCCGAAGGCGCGCCTCCCATGACTGCGGATAGCGGCGCGAGTACGAACGCGCCTACACCGCCGCCGATCGAGCCCGCGCGAGGCGCTCCGCTCAAGTACACACTGCCGCCGGGGTGGCGGGAAAAACCGCTAACGAGCATGCGCCTCGCGAGCTTCAGCGCGCCCGGGCCTGACGGAAAGTCAGCCGACGTTTCGGTCGTCGCTCTGCCGGGAATGGCGGGTGGCGATCTCGCAAATGTGAACCGGTGGCGCGATCAAGTGAAGCTCGGGCCGATCGACGAGAACGCGCTCCAGCAGGAAGCCAAACACCTCAAGGCGAATGGGCACGATTATCTCGTGGTCGATCTTGCGAGCGCCGCGCCGATCGGTGAGCCGCCGGCCAAGCAGCGCATCATCGCCGCCATCCTCGACGAAAATGAGCGCTCCTGGTTCATCAAAATGACTGGCCAAGAGGCCGCCGTCGCGGCGCAAAAAAACGCCTTCGCCGATTTCCTGCGCAGCCTGAATATCCCCTAACGAATGTCCACGACCGCTTCCGCGCCTAACGAATTCCTGAGGCCGTTGCGCTTCCTCGCTTCGCTGCGCCTCACCGTCGTCTGCCTCGGTTTCGGCATGCTCCTCATTTTCCTCGGAACGCTCGCGCAGGTGCACCTCGGGATTCACTCCGTACAGGCGCAGTATTTTCAGAGCCTCCTCATCTTTTGGTCGCCGCCCGGCGCCGGCTGGAAGATTCCGATTCTGCCGGGCGGTTATCTTCTGGGCACAATTCTGCTCGTAAATTTGATCGCGGCGCACGCCACCCGCTTTGAAGTTTCGCGCAGGAAGATCGGCATTTTTCTGCTTCACCTCGGCGTCATCCTGCTCTTGATCGGGCAACTGCTCACCGGCCTTTACGCCCGCGAAACACAAATGCGGATCGATGAAGGCCAGACGCTCGGTTATTCGGAAGCGCCGCGCGAAGTCGAGCTGGCGGTGATCGACGTGAGCGATCCGAAGTTTGATCAGGTGGTCTCCATTCCCGAGGGGGCGCTGGCGCGCCAGGGAACGATTCAAAATCCCACGCTCCCCTTCACCCTGAACGTCCGCCGCTTTCTTCCGAACGCGCACCTCGCGATGCGCACGCAGGAACCGCAAGCGGCGCCTTCGATGGCAACGGCAGGCTTCGGCGCCAGGGTCGTCGCCCGCGAAATCCCGCGCACGGTCAAGGATGACGAGCGCGACCTGAGCGCGGCTTTTGTCGAAATCAACGGCGTCCAACGCTCGTTAGGCACGTGGCTGGTTTCGAACGCGATCGGCGATCCTCAACCTTTCAGGATCGACGGCCACACCTATGAGCTGATCATGCGGCAGCGGCGTTTCTACAAACCATTCGTGCTCACCCTGCAGCATTTCGCGCACGACCGTTATGCCGGGACCGATATCCCGAAAAACTTCTCAAGCCGCGTGCGTCTGCTCGATTTCGAGCGCGGCGAAAATCGCGAGGTTCTCATCTCGATGAACGATCCGCTGCGCTATCGCGGCTTCACCTTTTATCAGGCCGGCTTCGACAACAACGACAAGACGACCATCCTGCAGGTGGTGAAAAATCCGGCCATGCTGCTGCCTTACATCGCCTGCGCACTCGTCGGACTCGGGTTGCTCGTGCAATTCTCGATGCACTTGTTTGGTTTTGCGAAGAAGCGGAGCCGATGAAAAAGTCGCGTCCCTGGATTATCTGGCTCGTCGTCGCCGCGACGATCGCCTACATCCTCGCGCCACTCTCGCAGCGCGACACACGCGGCGGTTTTGCGATGCAGAAATTAGGGCGGCTGCCGGTGCTTTTAAACGGGCGAATTAAACCGCTCGACACGGTCGCGCGCAACTCGCTTCTCATCATTCACGGCAAACAAACGCTCGCCATCGAACACGGCGAGCTCACGCCGATCGAGTGGCTCGCCGAAGTGATGATGAAGTCGGGCGAAGCCGATCGCCGGAAGATTTTCGTCGTCCGTAGTCTGGAAACGCGCGCCGCTCTCGGCCGGTCGCCGGAAACGGCGAAGAGTTCTTCGATTCTAGCCGCCTTTGGTTTACTGCCGGATCCTAATAAATATTGGTCCTTCCTCGAGCTCACCCCGCACTTGCAGGAGATCGAGCAGCAGGCCGAACTCGCGCAAAAAGTGGAGGCGCAACTGCGCTCGCCGTTTCAGCGCGATATCATCAAGTTGTTCGAGCGGCTGACACTTTACCATCGGCTCGAGAACAGCCTTGAAGTCGCTGGCACCGAGGATTTCAAGGCGCAGGTCGACGATCTGCTCAATAATATCCGTCCCGCGCCGGTGCCGATGAACAGCGGCATCACCGCGGAGGCATTGCAGAGCCTCGACTTTCTCTCCGAAACCGGTTATTTTTTTCCGATCCCGCCCGTTCCGCCTAACGACGACGCGTTGCAGTGGCGGAAAATGGGCGAGAGCGTTTTGCAGTTCATCACCGCGGGCAATATGCATCCCGCGGTGCCGGCTTGGGCGACGCTGGCGAGCGCCTACGCGGCGCACGATCCCGCGACGTTCAACACAGCCGTCGAGAGTTACTCCAGCTGGCTGCAGCAGCACTTTCCGGTTCGCGTCTGGAAGGCAAAGGTCGAATCGGTCTTCAACCAGTTGCAGCCGTTTTACAGCGCGATGGTGATCTACGTTTTGATCTTCATCCTGGCCTGCGCGTCGTGGCTCGTTTGGCCGCAAACGTTAGGGCGTTACGCCTTTGTCCTCCTCGTCGTCACTTTTGTTGTTCACTCCGTCGGACTCATCACGCGCATGTATCTGGAAGGCCGCCCGCCTGTCACCAACCTTTATTCTTCGGCTGTCTTCATCGGCTGGGGCGCGGTCTTGTTAGGCATTTTCCTCGAGCGTTTTTTCCGCAACGGCATCGGCAGCGCGACGGCGGCGATCATCGGCTTCATCACTCTTCTGATCGCGCATCATCTCTCGATGGACGGCGACACCATGGAAATGATGCGCGCCGTCCTCGACACCAATGGCTGGCTCGCGACCCACGTCGTCATGGTCACGCTCGGGTACGCCTCCACCTTCCTCGCCGGCTTTCTTGCGCTCACCTATATCGTTAGGGGCGCATTCACTCCTTCACTCGATCGCGAGACCGCGAAGTCACTTTCGCGCATGGTTTACGGCATCGTCTGTTTCGCGACGCTCTTCAGTTTCGTCGGCACGATTCTCGGCGGTATCTGGGCCGATCAATCCTGGGGCCGCTTTTGGGGTTGGGACCCGAAGGAAAACGGCGCCGCTCTCATCGTCCTCTGGAACGCAATCATCCTGCACGCCCGCTGGGGCGGGCTCGTTAGGCAGCGGGGCCTCATGGTCATGGCGGTCTTTGGCAACGTCGTCACGAGCTGGTCCTGGTTCGGCGTCAACATGCTCGGCATCGGCCTGCATTCCTACGGCTTTATGGACAGCGCCTTTCCGTGGCTCATCGCTTTCGGGCTCAGCCAGGTGGCGTTTATGTTGATCGGCGTTTTGCCACCGCATCTTTGGCGCAGCCAGCTCGAAGCGACGCGATCTACGCCGGTCCGGGAAATGGCGAATGCGCCCGCCTAACGAGCCCGTCCAACAGCGTCTTCCGGTGCTGTAGCGCGAGTGCCGCCTCACCCCGCGCCGGGGGCGACGTCTTAGCGGCCATCTTACCGTGCCGCCATCGTCGCGGGTGGTGGGGCCCGACCGGAATCCCCACTGCCCCCCTCGTTGCTCTCGCTCCAAATTCAGGTATCTTTTCAGCCTCCCAAAAGGGGGCGTACTGGTTTCGACTGATTGTTTGAAGCGCAGACGGCATGTCGAGGATGGTTCGTTGGCCTCGTTAAAATCCGGACCAAAAAAAATAAATGCAGATCACCAAGATCTCGCTCTCGCGGCTTAATTGACTGCGATGTTTCTGGCTCGACGCCTGCTAGGGCCGGAAACATGGACA
This sequence comes from Chthoniobacterales bacterium, assembly GCA_013815325.1. GTDB lineage: Bacteria > Verrucomicrobiota > Verrucomicrobiia > Chthoniobacterales > UBA10450 > Palsa-1392. Next base: position 275 of record JACDGM010000054.1, on the reverse strand, counting down.
GCAGGCTAATCGGACGGCGGAGCGACCGCGCCGGCCGGTGAAGGAATTTCGTGGATGCTCGGGAGACGGCAGTGCGCCGGTGCAACGTCGGCTCCTTAAACATCGTCGCCGGCTACACATGTAGATGTTCGCGGAGAGAGCGATTAGGACAGGGGTTCGACTCCCCTCGCCTCCAATTTTCTATCGATCGTCGATCGATAGCGCGTCGAAGCCGGATATTACGTCGAGAGTTCCTCGTCGATGCTGCTCTGTCGGAGGCGATTGAAGCTGCCTTG
>JACDGM010000134.1 GCA_013815325.1 Chthoniobacterales bacterium | reverse complement strand
CTCCTCGCATTTCCGTTCATGATCGCGATGATCTATCTCCCCTTTCCGCTCGCCTGGGTGATGCTTTTCTTCGCGATCTTTTTCGTCTTCCTTAATACTGGACCCTCGAACACGGCGATCGCCAATGTCACGATGCCGGGGGTGCGCGCGACCGCTTTTGCTTTCAACATCCTGCTCATTCACGCGCTCGGTGACGCGCTCGCGCCGCCGCTGATCGGCGCCATCGCCGGCCGCACCAATCTCGATATCGCCTTTCTGTTCGTCAGCCTAACGATGCTTGTTTCCGGGATCGTCTGGCTGGCGGGCGCGAAATATCTGGCGCACGATGCCGCGCTCGTCGAGAACGCGGTGCAGGGTTCCGCGCGCCTGTAGCTCACGAATGTGGGACGGATTCGCCGGGGAGACCCGCGCTAAAGCGGCGGGGGGTTCGCCGTCGGCGAGGGTGCGACTGTGTTCGTCGTCCGCGGCTGGGTGCCGGATGGTGAGGCGCTCGGCAGCGGCGTAACCGTGGTGGTCGGCTGTGGTGTCGTCTGCAGCGGTGTCACGCTCGCAGTCGGTCGCGGACCGGCCGGAATGCTCGGGCTGGGGAGCGGACTCACGGCATCGTTAGGCGATTGTGCTTCCGCCGCGCCGGAGATCGCCGCGATCACCGACAGCGTGAGCGTCCATTGCAATAGCTTTGTCATCTCAAGAGCTTCGCGAGAGGGCCACACGACGGATGTAGCCGCGCTGCTCAAAGCGAGGGCGCGTCGTGCTCATGCAAGTGCACATCGAACGCTTCGGCCGCGGCCAGGGCACTCGCGGCCTCGTTAGGCCGGCTGATCCTCCGGAGAACCTCGCTCATGGTCTGCCAGCTCTCCGCCCGATAGGGCGCCGCCACGAGGCAGGTTTTCAATTCCGTGATCGCGCGATCGGGAAAACCGCGACCGGCGAGCGCTTGGATGTAGCGTTGCTCGATCCCCCAATTGGCCGCCCCAAGGCGGGCGGCCAGGCGCAGCCGTAACAAGTTCAACTGCCCGCTCTCCCGGCTCTCCAGGATGACAAGGCTCTCTTGCGCCCGTGCCTCGATCTCCGGGGGATCGGTTATCTTCTGAAGCAGCGCCCGGGCCCGCGGATAGTCCCGCTGCTTGATGGCGACGGCGCTGAGGTCGAGCAAGGCGAGCGGATTGCCTGGCTCTTTCACGAGCGCCTTTTCCAGCGCGTGTTGCGCCGCCGTGAGATGGCCATCATTCAATTCCAGCTCGCCGAGATTGATCAAGATCCTGGCGGAATCGCCGCCCTCCGCAATCGTGCGGGTGACGAAGGTGCGCTGGTCCAGCCAATCGAAGCTGCGGAGGAAAGTGCGCGCCGGAAGAAAGAGCAACCAGGTCGTTAGGCAAATCCGGAGGACCCAGGAGTGAAAAAAGCCTAACGAATCGAGCGCCGCCAGGGCTCCCAGAAAAAGAAACGCGCTCGGAAGGTAGAGCCAATATTCGTCGACCGTGGCGTTCAACGCGACGAGTCCGCTCACGGGCAAATAGCTGACGACGGCGAGAAGCAGCGGCAGAAAAACCTCGGGCCGTCTCCGCGCGCGCCAAAGCGTATAAGCCGTCGCGGCGATGAGCACGATTCCGAGGAGCGTCTGCAATTCCCGCCAGGCCGCAGTTTTCATGCTCGCGTCCCCAAAGCCGAAGGGATGCGTCTCGACATCCCGATCCACATGCAGGTGCAGCGGAAGCACCAGGAGCCCCGCATACTCTGCCACGGCGCGCGCGATCACGATTGGCCTAACGAGAAGCGGCGCCGGATGCCGGCCAGGCGGCGGCGCAAGACGCTCCGCCGGCAGGCGCAGGCTCAAGTAAACCACGAGCACGGCGACCACGATCCCAAGCGCGCGCCAGAATTCCGCGCGTTGCCGATGCGCGATCACGATGAGCAGCCAGAGCGCGAGAAAGAGCAGGCCCATCTCTTCGCTCAACGCGCTCGCCAGCAGGCAAAGCCCGGCGCCAAATCCCAGCGACCACTTTCGCCCGCGGGTCGCGCGCAGCATGCGCAAGCCGAGGAAGAGCGCGCAAAAACCAAACGCGGCGGCGAGCGGATCGGCTCGCCCGGACACGTAAGCGACCGCCGCGCTCTGCACCGGATGCACCAGCCAAACGACCGCTGCGAGGAAAGCCACCCAAGCCCGACGCGCCTGCTCCATTTTGCAGAACCCGAGGAATTCTTCGGCGAAGAAAAAGAGCGCCACGGCCGCCGCCGCATGCCAGAGAATGCTGACGAGGTGATAGCCCGCCGGCGCAAAAATGAACGCCGCGTAATCGAGCAGGTAACTGAGCCGCTGCAGCGGCCGGTAAAAATCGGAACCGCCCGCATCGGTAAAAAGAAAATGCTGAAACCCTTCCCAGATCAGCCGCCAGCTGCGGATCAGCGGATCGGTGAGGACGAGCGCGCGATCATCTCCGACAAAACCCGCGCGCAAGGCCGGCGCATAGACGGCGAGCCCGAGCAAAACGAGCAACGGGGGCGCGATCTTCTTATTCATCAGGAAATCCAGTGGACAGGAGAGATTAATTGCGCGTTTAGGTTGAGAAATGTCACTCGCCCTTCGTCCAGCGTACATGCTCACGCTTCTCCTCCTCGCGAGCAGCGCCCGTGCCGCGGGGCTGCCTAACGATTGCGAACAGGTCGTCGTTGCGGTCGCGCCGGGCTGGGACAGCATGCGCGGCGAACTGCAACGCTTCGAGCGCAGCGCGGGCGGGCCGTGGCGAAGCGTGGGCGGCGCCGTCGCGGTTTTGTTCGGGAAAAATGGCCTCGCCTGGGGCCGCGGCCTGGCCGGCCAGGATGAGCTGGGCTTGCGCAAACAGGAGCGCGACGGGCGCGCACCCGCCGGCATCTTTCGCATCGGAACGATCTACACTTACGATGGTGCGCTCCCGGCTGGCGCTGATTTTCCTTTTCATCAGGTCACGAAAGCGGACGCCTGGATCGACGACGTCACCAGCCCGGATTATAACCGCTTCGTCACCATCGCCGACCCCGCTCATCCGCCGCCCTGGTTTGGGAAAGAGAAGATGCGGCATAACGACTTCGCCTATCGCTGGCTCGTCGAGATCCGTCACAATTCAGATCCGCCTCTGCCTAACGAGGGCAGCGCGATTTTTTTCCACATCCGCCGCGGCGCCGCCCGCCCGACGGCCGGCTGCACGACGATGGCGGAGAGCGCTCTGGTGCAGTTGATCACCTGGCTGCGCGCGGAGCGTCATCCTTGTTATGCGCTCCTGCCGCGCAAGGTTTACGCGGCCAAAGCGACTGTCTGGAATTTGCCTGCCGAACTTTTACGGAGCGCGCTTTAAATTTTTTCAAAAAATGATGGCCCCTCAATTTGCATCTGCGAAAACTTCACCTTACCCTCAGTTCGTTAGGCTAAAACATTATGAGGAAACGATCCAATCCCGACTCCGAGCAGAATATCAAACGCATCGACACCAAGCCGCGCGCCAAGAAACAGACGCACGGTTTCCAGGTGCATTTCGTGCGCGGCTCCTCGACTGGAACGAGAATGTTCAGCGACGCCGTTTACGGAGGCAAAGAGCAGTCCCGCAAAGCGGCGCGCAAACATCGCCGTGAGGTGATGGGCGATCTTCCGGCTCGTACCACTCTTACCCAATCGAAATCAGGCAAGTCGAGCCGCCCCGCGAGTAAACCCGCCGCGAAAAAGACATCGACTGGCAAAGCCGCGCCCGCCAGGCGGAAACGTTAGGGTGGCTATTCGTTAGGCCCGGCGTTTCTCGCGGAGCGGAAGGTCTGCCAGCATTCAATGAAGCCGGGCGCAAAGTCGCCGGGCCGCTTTTGCAGCCAATCCGCGATCAGGGCGAGCGGGAAAAATTGGACGGCATCGATCTCTGCGCTTGAGGTCTGCAGCGGCCCATCGTACTCGCCGCGATAAAGCCAGATAAATTCTTCGCCCGTGCGGGCGGACGCTGAAATCTTCGCCACCCGCGTCAGGCCCGTGGCGATGCCGAGCTCCTCCTGAAGCTCGCGCGCGGCGGTTTGATCGTACTCCTCGCCGGCATTCATATGGCCGGCGGCGCTTGAATCCCAGACGTTCGGATGCCGATCCTTCCAGCGCGAGCGCTTCTGCAAAAGCAGCTCGCCAGCGCGATTGAAAATGAAGAGGTGCACGGCCCGGTGCCGCAAGTTATTCCCATGCACTTTCGCACGCGGCGCAGAGCCGATAACTAGATCGTTTTCATCCACCACCGCGAAGAGTTCCGCGGGATCTGTTCCGGCGCCTGGCGCGGACGGCGGCCGCACCGAATTCGCCAGCTTTATCCATTGTTCAAGCGATAATTCTTCCGCTCGGGCTTGCATCGGCGCACCGATTTCCGCGGCCGCCGAGGGCCAGTCGGGGAAGAATTCTTTGAGGAGTTTCCCGACCTGCTTTCGGCGTTGCGAAAAGCCATGACGAACCAGAACCCTCAGAATTTCGAGATCGTGATCAGGCAGCTCTTCGGGCGCACGGGGAGTCAGCCGGACGAGCGCGGATTCAACGTCCGGCTCCGGCACGAAAACACTCGCCGGAATCGCCCGCAGGAATTCAACACGGCACTGTGACTGCACGATGAGGGACAGAATTCCATACTGCTTCGACCGCGGCGAGGCCGAAAGACGCGTCGCTACCTCCATTTGCAACATCAACATTGCAGAGGTGATAGGCGTTGTTTTCTCAAGAAATCGTAACAATATCGGCGTTGCCGCGTAGTACGGAAGATTGCCTAACAACTTAACTGGGCCACACGGAAACAGACGGCGCACATCGAATTCAAGGGCGTCGCCATGGACGATTTCAAGCCGCCTTTCGGAAAACTTCTCGCGCAAAAAAGAAACCAGCCGCGCGTCCTTTTCGATCGCCAGGATTTGCGCGCCAGTTGCGAGAGCCGGCTCGGTAAGCGCTCCCAAACCGGGACCAATTTCGACCACGAAATCGGCCGCCGATAAAGCGGCCTGCTGAACAATCCAACGCGCTAGATTGTGGTCGTGAAGGAAATTTTGCCCCAGCGTCTTCACGGGTGTGACGCGGATCTCGCGCAGGGTGCGGCTGATCTCGGATAGCTTCATGGCAAGGGCGAAGCAAGCGGGATTGTTAGGTCGAGGGGAGCGGCCTTGTTCACAAAATAGTGTGAACAATCGCCCCGGCCCTGCGGAGATTATTCACAAGTTATTCAACCGCCAGCGACGTGCTGTAAACGCCTCCCTCTGCGAGGCGCGGGAGTGGCGTTTCTAGCGCGCAAACTGACGCCTCGGTCACCGTTTCGCGTCGCGCAACTCTTTCGCTTTCGCCCCGGGAATCGGCACCCGCTGCTTCTTGCTCTTCAGGAACGTCCGGCGCGCATCACTTAAGGTGGCGCCTTCAATGAAATAAACCGTCGCGGCGCGACCGATTGCGAACGTGCCGGCGCCGGCCACCATTCCGCAGACCACGTTTCCCCAGCCCGGAAAAAACTTGAGCGCGGCGCGCGTCCCTTCACGCAGAATCATACCCAAGCCGACATTGGCGCCGAGCGCACCGACGAATTCGGTTGCGGCGCGCATGCTCCGTTCGCGGCCACTGACATACATGATTCCTGAAACCATGGCCAGTTGCAGAGTGGTGAGGACCGGCAGATCGGCGAGCGGGATCGGCTGCGCGCCAATCGCCGCGCAAATCGCGCTGGTCGATTTCACCAGCATCTCCGCGATCTCCTGCCTGGCCGCGCGGTCGCCTCCCATTCGCACCATCTCGACCCGGGCTTCGTTAGGCAACTGCGCCGCAAGCGCCCGCCCCACGGTCGCGTCCAATGGATAACTGCCGATCAGGCTGGCGCGAATGGCTGTTGCATCCGCAGTGGCCGCCTGCTGCAGCGCCGTGGGTTCCATCCCCTCCATTTCTCCGGCGCGCAGCTCGATTAAATTGGCACGCGGCCCCGCTTCGCTATTCCAGTCGAGCAGCTTCTCGAGTCGCTCGATTTCTTTGCGCGTCGCGACCTTCGCCGCGCGTTCGGCGGCGAGGAAGAAGAAGAGGTCGGCGTGCTGCGTCTTCAATTGCTCGCGTATGAGCGCGAGCGCGGCTTCATCGGCGCCGCGCGCGTCGAGCAGCTCGATGGAGCCGTGATGCCCGACGGTGACGCTCTGCCAGCGGAAAAGGCCGGTGAGCGTTTCGCGGGAAGGCTCCCCCGCTCCCTCCTCCGCGAAGATGCGTGCGGTGAAGTCGAGCAGGGGGATCGGATGCGAGCCGGCGAGGACAAAGCGCGGAGCACGCTGTTGGAGGAACAGCTCCTTGAGCGGCGTAAGCTCATTCAGGATCGGCTTCTGCATCGATTCCGGCAGTTTGCCGAGAAAGCCTTCGAGGCGTTCGACGATGTGAAGGAAAACGGAGTTGTTCATGGCACGGCGGTCATCGCGGCTAAGATGAAGCGGGCGGGTTGATTTGGCGAGTGTGAGATATCGTTAGGCTCTTTTTCCTCCTTTAATCCTGCTCGTGCATGTCCCCGTGTTCGATCTTCTTCGATTACGAGCACGACGGAACGGCCGGATGGTGGAATCAGCGTCCACTTCGTGCTAAGGAACCGGCCGGGGCGACGGCTCGCCTAACGAACATGTTTTCACAACTCGGCGACAAACTTCAGGACATCTTCAAGGACCTGCGGAGGCACGGCTCGATCAGCGAGACGAACGTGAGCGACGCCATGCGGCAGGTGCGGCTCGCGCTTCTCGAAGCAGATGTTGATTACCAGGTCGCGAAGAACTTCGTCGCGCGGATCAAAGAGAAAGCGTT
>JACDGM010000053.1 GCA_013815325.1 Chthoniobacterales bacterium | reverse complement strand
AGCCGTACCGTATGTTCACCAGCCGAGCGGAGCATCGGTTACTCCTACGCCAGGATAACGCTGATCTCCGGCTCACCCCCAACGCTTCCGCGATCGGTCTGGCCGACAACCAGCGTTTTCAGTTGACCAAAAGAAAAATCAAAGCTCTAGAGGAAGCGCGTGCAGTTGCGGAACGGACGCGCATTCACGGGTGCTGCCTACTGCAACTGCTGAAGCGGCCTGAGTTCGACCTCAACTCCATTCCGGAGAATCTGCACCGAGACACCGGCGGCATCGAACTTTGGGAACTCTTACAGACCGAAGTGAAATATGAAGGTTATATCCGTCAGGAAGAGAACGGAGTGCGCGCTCTGCACAAATCGTACATCGAAGAAATACCCGTTGGTCTTGATTACGCGGCCGTGCCTGGTCTCAGGAATGAAGCTCGTCAAAAATTGGCGCGGTCGCGTCCCTCTAATATTGGACAAGCAGCTCGATTTAGCGGCGTCACGCCCAGCGATCTAGGAATTCTGAGCGTCTGGATAAAAAAATCTAAATTCTCTTCTACTCAAGCCACTTGAACCAGTTTTTCTGCTACGCTGCCGCTGGGTTTCTTGGATATTTGCTTGGTTCCTGTCCAAACGGACTGTTAATCAGTCGCGCTTGTGGAGTGGACATCCGCCAGCGCGGAAGCGGAAACATTGGCGCTACCAATGTCCTCCGCGTTCTAGGAAAGAGGTGGGGCTACCTTGTATTCTTCCTGGATGCTCTAAAAGGATTTATTGCGGTCCGAGTTGCCTTTGGCTTGGCAGTGATGGCACCGCTGCTGACACGACATGAGATTGTCGGAATCATAGGCGGTCTCGCCTGTATTTTAGGACATACCTTTCCGATTTGGCTGCGCTTTCGCGGAGGTAAAGGTGTCGCAACATCAGCCGGTGTGCTTTTGGGCTTGATGCCGATCGCAGTTCTATCGGTATTCATGATTTGGCTCCTCCTGTTCCAGATTTCCCGCTTCGTATCTGTAGCCTCAATCGTCGCAGCAGCCGCGTTGCCCCTTTTCGTCGCTCTCTACCTGCATCTTGACATTATAACCGGCCCGGCTCTCCTGCCCTTTTCTATTCTCATCGCGGGCGTTGTTATCTGGAGACATCGTTCAAACATGCGGCGGCTCCTTCACGGAACGGAAGAGCGGTTCGGAGCGAGATGATTGAGAAAACTGCAATCCTGGGTACAGGCGGATGGGGTACCGCGCTCGCGGTACAATGGGCGCGCGAAGCCGATGGGATCGTCCTATGGGGGCACACCCCGGAGCGAGTCGAAGAAATCGCGCGCACTAGAAAAAACCCGGAGTACCTCCCAGCAGCCGAATTGCCCCCTAACGTGCGCCTAACGAGTGATCTGGCGGAGTGCGCGGAGGCGGATTTGATAGCTTTTGTCACGCCATCGGTCGTTTTGCGGCAGGTGGCCGCACGTCTGGGTCCAATGATGAAAAATGAAACCGCGGTCCTCCTTAGTTGCACAAAAGGAATAGAACATGGGACCGGAATGCGCATGAGCGAAATCCTCGCCGAACAATTCCCCGCCAATCCTGTCGCGGTTCTTTCGGGGCCCAATTTGGCGGCGGAAGTGGCCCAAGGCCTACCGACCGCGACCGTCCTCGGTTGCCGCGACCAATCGATTGCGGAAACCCTGCAACAAACACTGGGAAGCTCACGTTTTCGTGTTTATACCAGCGACGAAATTGTCGGGATCGAATTGGGAGGCGCCCTGAAAAATATTTTCGCCATTCCCGCCGGCGTGAGCGACGGCTTCGGGTTGGGCGATAACTCCAAGGCGGCGCTTGTCACCCGCTCCTTCGCGGAACTCGTGCGATTAGGAGTCGCAATGGGGGGCGAGGCGCGAACCTTCCAAGGCCTGAGCGGAGCAGGCGATCTCGTCGCGACCTGCTTTAGTCGCCACAGCCGGAACCGGCGGGTCGGGGAGCAATTGGGCCAAGGCAAAAGCCTTGTCGAGATCACCAACGGGATGAAAGCCGTCGCGGAAGGGATTCCCACTGCGAGGAGCGCTTTTGAATGTGCGCGCAAACTCGGCGTTGAGACGCCGATCATCGACCAGGTTTACGCCGTGCTCCACCAGGGGAAATTGCCCGCGCAGGCGATGCAGGAGCTCTTGGAACGCGATCAAAAATCCGAGCAGGGCTAAGCATCGACAGCGAAGATTCCTGCCGCCAGTTGTCCAATGACCTCAGGATAGAGCTCTCGCTCCGCGTGCTGAATTCTCCCGTGCAGTGACGCGGCCGTGTCGTCAGGCATGACCGGCACCTCGCGTTGCGCAATGATCTCCCCTGTGTCGACGCCGGAATCAACGAAGTGCACTGTACAACCGGTAAACATTTCGCCGGCTTTGAGCGCCTGGACCCAGGCTTCCCGTCCAGGATATTTCGGCAGCAGGGAGGGATGCACGTTGATAATGCGACGAGGAAAAGCATCGAGCACCGGCGCCTTCAAGATCCGCATAAAGCCGGCCAAAACGACCAACTCCACCCCAGCTCCGCGCAATAGCCTAACGAGTTCCTTCTCTGCCTCCGGCTCCAGCTTTGTCCGCCATTGTCCCTGCGGCAGCGTGGCCGCGGGCACCCCAAACTTTCTGGCAACGCCAAGAATTCCCGCGTCCGCCACATCGGAGATCACCAGCCGAACCTCAGCGGGCAATTCGGCATCGCGAATTTTCTCCAAAATGGCGCTGCAGTTGGAGCCCTTCCCCGACCCGAGAATACCGAGGGTGAGGACCTTCACAAGATCACAGATTCTGCATTCGCTCCAGAATGCCGGAAGTGGATTTCCCCGGGATGAGCGGAAGGATTTCAACCCGTGCACCGACATTTTGTAAGGCCGACTGCTCCTCGAAATTCAAAGTTTCGACGGTGTAATCTCCACCCTTCACATAAACCGCCGGCCGGACCGCTGCGATCACGTCGGTGGCTCGGACTGAATGGAAAATGGTGACAAAATCGACGCACGCCAGCGCCGCCAGCACCTCCGCGCGGTCGGCCGCCGGGTTGATCGGGCGACCCGGACCCTTAAGCGTGCGAACGGAATTGTCGCCATTCACAGCCACGGCCAAACAGTCACCCAAAGCCCGCGCCTCCTCAAGATAACGCACATGGCCCACATGCAGCAGGTCGAAGCAGCCATTCGTTAGGACAAGTCGGCCGGCGGCCTCGCGGATCTGTTGCGATCGTCTGGCCAGTTCATCGAGTGAAAGAATCTTTGTCTTCAAGTCGGCCGGACGCGTGGCCGCATCCGCTTTGATCTTCGCTGGGCGCGACGCTTGGTCAATCTCGACCGACCGTCCGCAGCACGCGAGCCTCGGGAAGCGAGAAAGGCGCTGCCTCTTCGCTCCCGAAGCGCGCTTCGTTAGTTGAAAGGAGCAGCTGCCATTCGCCTCCGATAACCGGGGCGTCATGGCCGCCGATTAAATCGACGAGCACAATGCATTGGTCGGAAGCAGCTCTGCCGAAAACGATCTGCAAAATCCCGTTTGCCAGTTCAGAAACCTGCCAATTTGTACGACGGCGATCTTGCAGCGGCGACAACGTCACACGTAATCGCAGCAGCTCGCGGTAGAGCCGCAAAGCCCCGGCGTGCGCTTCCTGATTCAATTCCTCCCAGCGAATCTTCGAACGAAGAAATGTCCTGTCCGACTGTGGATCAGGAATCTTCTCGCGCACTGCCGGATCCTGAAACGCCGCAAAGCCGCGAAATTCTTCTCGACGACCTGCGGTCACCAGCCGGCCCAGTTCGGTTTCGTGATTGGTAAAAAACTGGAACGGCGCCGTGGTCGCCCATTCCTGACCCATAAAAATCATCGGCGTGTAAGGCGCGAGGCAGAGCAACGCGGAAGCCGCGCGAAAGGCCGCCGGTGTGACGAGTTGATTGAGCCGTTCACCGAATGCCTGGCTGCCGATCTGGTCGTGATTGGTGATGCAAAAAATAAACTGCTCCGGTCCCAGCTCCGTGCATTCGTTAGGCGAGATCGCATCGCGGCGCCGCCGTTCCTCCCCGTGCAGGAGCCAGCCGTCGCGCAACGTTGCCGCCAACTCTTGCGGCGCGCCCTCGTAGGAGCGGTAATAGCCTTCGCGCGTACCGGTTAGCATCACCCGCACGACATGATGAAAATCGTCTGCCCAGGAAGCATCCAGACCCAGACCTCCTAGCTCCAGCGGCCGCAAAAGCTGCGGCTCATTGCGCTCGTCCTCCACCGTGACAAAACCGCCTAACGAATGCACAGACTCCGCGACCTCCGCGAGAAAATGCTTCTCCGAGTTGTCAACAATGGTGTGGGTCGCATCGAGTCGAAACCCGTCGATGTGAAACTCGCGCCGCCAGTAACCGGGATTTTCCAGAAAAAAATCGCGCACCGGTCTGAACTCGAAATCAAAAGCGTCGCCCCATGGAGTCTTGTGCGCCGGATGGAAATAATCGCGGCTATAGGTGCCAAGATAATTCCCGTCCGGACCGAGATGATTATAAACAACGTCCAAAATGACCGCGAGCCCGCGCTCGTGCGCCGCTGCGACAAGCGCGCGCAGATCGTTAGGCGAACCGTAAATGTGCGCCGGCGCATAGAGCAAGACCCCGTCATAGCCCCAGTTTCGGTCGCCCGGAAAATCAGCCACCGGCATGAGCTCGATCGCATTAACACCCAGGTCGGCAAGGTGGTCGAGCTTTTCCATCGCAGCGCGAAAAGTTCCCTCTGGCGTGAAAGCCCCGATGTGCAACTCGTAAAGAATCAGCTCCGAGAGTGGCGGACATCTCCACTTCTCGTCCTCCCATTGGTAGGCGCGGGGATCGACAACCTGCGATGGAGCGTGCACTCCGCCGGGATTGAAGCGCGATGCCGGGTCCGGCCACTCGCCGCCCCCGAAGCGGTATTTATAAAGGTCGCCGGCGCGCCCGCGTTCATCCGTCCCGCTAAAATAACCATCCGGTTCCCCGTTCAGGAGAACCGTCCGCACAACCGCACCGGCACGGTCGTAAATCGCCACCATAGCGCCGCCTTTCTTCGGGGCCCAAGTGCGGTAACGCACCCCGTCGTCGACGACATCGGCGCCTTGGGTCCGGCTTGGAAAGCGATTCTGCACGACAAAAAAACCGGCTCGCAGCTACGACGAAAAACAGCCGTCCAGCAAGCCATAGCCGTAATCAAGTGAACCAAGCGATCCCATGGCCATGAAAAAACCCGAAGTCCGCGGTCCCTCTCCATCCGAAAAAGCGAAGAAATCGCTGGGCGCGAAGCTCAATCGGCCGCCCAAGCCACCCCCTTCGCCTAACGAATTGCCATTGAGACGCAAAGCACCGCCGAGTCGGCCGATCAGAGGCGAGCGCACAGGACGGGAATGACTGCCGAGCTCTTCGAGCGCCTCGAACCGATCGCGCGGATCATCTCGCAACAGCTTGCGTGCAAGCCCGAGCACTTCATTACACACCCGAGTGAAAAGCACCTTTTTCGGGCCTTGAGCGAGGAGAACCTGCGCGAGTTCGCGCATCGCCACGGTTGGCGGGTCGTTAGGCGATTGGGCGGGCGCCGCATCGAGTTCTACAACGACGCCCACGAGCGCCAGGAGCGCGCCCGCACCGGCAACGCGCGTCCGGAAGACGAACGCTCGGATCGTTAGGCGCCGGAGAAAAACGCGGTCAAGGGACTCGTCGCGGAGGCGCCGCTGCGAGTTTCGGCCAGACCGACCTCGCGCGCCGCGCGCCCAGCTTCGACCGCTTTGCGAAAAGCGCGCGCCATCCGCACCGGATCCGAAGCGATCGCAATGGCGGTGTTGACAAGGACAGCGTCAGCGCCCATCTCGAGCGCTTCCGCCGCCTGGCTTGGCGCGCCGAGCCCCGCGTCCACGACCACCGGCACAGTCGCTTGCTCGATGATGATCTCGATTTGGGCGCGCGTTTCGATCCCGCGGTTGCTCCCAATCGGGGAGCCTAACGGCATCACCGTCGCTGCCCCGACATCCTGCAAACGCTTCGCCAGCACCGGGTCGGCGTTAATATAAGGCAGCACGGTAAAACCTTCCCTAACGAGTATGGTCGCGGCGGCGAGAGTCTCGACTGGATCGGGCAGGAGATACCGCGGGTCGGGATGAATCTCCAGTTTCACCCAGGAAGGCAAGCCGGCGCTGACGGCCAGGCGCGCCAGTCTCACGGCCTCTTCCGCATTGCGCGCGCCGCTCGTATTGGGCAAAAGGAGGAAGCGTTTCGCGTCTATGAAATCGAGGATATTGGCAAAGGGATCACCCTTGCCGGAGAGGTCGGCTCGACGCAAAGCCACCGTCACTATCTCCGTCCCGCTCGCCTCCAGCGCATCGCGCATCAGTTCGTTGGAGGCAAACTTGCCGGTGCCAACCAGAAGCCGCGAAGCGAATTCCCGGTCCGCAATTTTGAGCTTCGAAGGCTTATCCGACATCGCTCCAGCTTACTACGCGCCGATCACCTGTCACTTGTACGGCGTTGGTCGATGCGGTTAATTGATTGATGACTCTCTTTGATCTCATACCCGGAGATTGCCTCGCCGGAATGTCGCAGCTCCAGCCGCAATCGATCGACCTGGTGGTGACATCACCCCCTTACAATCTCGGGATTCATTACGGAAACTTTTCCGATAGCGCGAAGCGCGAGACTTATCTCGATTGGTGCGAGCAGTGGGCGACGCAAATCCGACGCCTCCTCCGGCCTAACGGATCGCTTTTCCTCAACCTTGGATCGGCGCCTTCGAATCCTATGCTGCCGCACGAGCTGGCTTTGCGCCTGCGCAAATTTTTCGTCCTTCAAAACACGATCCATTGGATCAAGGCGATCACTCTGCCTAACGAATTGGGGGTCGAAGAAATGTCGCGCGGACATTTCAAGCCGATCAATTCGCCGCGCTTCCTGAATGATTGTCACGAATACATTTTCCACTTCACGCTTTACGGAAAGACGCCGCTCGACCGGCTCGCGCTCGGCGTTCCCTATGCGGATAAAAGCAACATCGCGCGCTGGAGCCACACGGGCGGGCGCGATCGGCGCTGCCGCGGCAATACCTGGTTCGTTCCCTACGCGACGATCACCCGGCGGGAGAAGGAGCGGCCGCACCCGGCGACGTTCCCGGTGCAGCTCGCGGTGAACTGTATCCTGCTTCACGGCCTAACGAAGACGAAGCAGATGCTCGATCCATTTCTCGGGATCGGAAATTCCGCGATCGCCGCAGAACGATGCGGAGTGAGAAAATTTACCGGTTTCGAAATCGACGAGGAATATCTCGCCGAAGCCCGGCGCCGCCTCGCTATGCCTGCGAGTTAAATTTTCCCAGCGGCTTCACCAGGTTGCCGGGCAATGGTCGCACCCGCTCGAAAATGCGCGGCGCAAGCGGCTTTGCGATCGGGTATCCGGCGAAGATCATCTCCAGCCGCGCATCGAGGTTATCGATGTAATTGAGCGCGAAGGCCTCGGGTGTTTTCGGATAAACCGGCGAGCCGAATTGCGGTTCCCCGTGGTGCGCCGCGATCAAGTGCAGGAGATGCATCCGGCAGTCGTCAGTGGCGGGCGTTAGTTGCTGCCACCTGGCGGTGTTCTCATCGGTCTGGATTTTTCGCCAGAGCGAATTGATAAGTTCGAGGCCGATCGAGATGTGGCCGAGCAGTTCGCCCCGCTCGTCGAAAGGCATGCTGAATCCGCTTTCGGGAAGATGGTTTTCCCAGAGTTTCCCGGAGTCGTGGAAAAGGATTCCAGCGATGAGCAAATCGAGATTCAGGTCCGCGTAAAGCGGAGCGATCTGCGCAGCGACGCGCATCATTTGCGCGGTGTGCTCAACGAGGCCGCCGCGGCGGGCATGGTGATAAGTGCGTGCGCCGGCCGTGCGCCGGAAACGATCGCCGTATTCCTCGATAAATTCAGCGCAGGCCGCGTAGAGCCGCGGGTCGCCGACCGCGCCAGTGGTCGCGACGATGTATTCCCAGTCGGCCGCCTGCTTCGCGCGCAATTCGGGCGGGCCTTGCAGGAGCCTGGCTTTCTCCTCCACGGCCAACGGCTGCACCTTCCAGCGACGGGCATCGAGCCCGTATTGCTGATGCTGATAAAACTCGCCAGCGATCTCGACGAACTCGCCGGTGCCTAACGAGTCGCACGCTTTAAAGTTCGGATGATCGCTCCAGACACGCAGAACCATGCGGTCAGCGGCGTCGGCAAGGATGAGCTCGCAATATGGTTTTTGATCGCGCGTGCTTTTGGCGGCTACCGATTCCAACTGCACGTGGACCCGCACTTCCACCGGCCCGGTCGGGACGGCCTGGCGGACTTGTTTCAGCGTCATCAACTCCATCGCCCGGAAAATCGCACACGTCACCGGCAATTGGATAGACGAAACTGCACTATACCGCTCACGCCAGAAGCGACACGAGCATCAGCTTCGCCGGTCGGCTGTACGCTTAAGTCGACCTCAGGCCGACACTGGCCGCGATGCTTCGCCCGAACGCTTCGAGCGGAGCGCGTGACGCACAAAGTTGTTTCCGATCTCCCACATCGGGCCGGGAAATTTGCGGCACTCCGTGAGGGTGGCGTCGAGTGCGTTGACGAACTGATCCACCTCACGCTCCCCGATCATGAGCGGCGGCAGAATTTTCACCACGTCCATCGCGTGCCCGGCCACTTGGGTGAGGATGCGATGCTGCGCGAGCATCTGCGTCACCACCATTTGCGCGAAAAGCACCTTGTCGACTTTGTGCAGGACCTTCCACGCCATTTTGAGCTTAAACTCGTTAGGCTCATGAAATTCGATCGCGATCATGAGTCCTTTGCCGCGCACTTCCTTGATGAAGGAATGCTTTCCTCGGAGCGCGTCGAGCCGCTCGACGAGGAGCGCGCCCATGCGCGCTGAGTTCTCGACGAGCTTTTCGTCGTCGATCACTTCGAGGGCGGCGAGACCGCAGGCCATCGCCAGGTTGTTCCGGCCGAAGGTCGTCGAGTGCACGACGCAGCGATCCATCCGGCTAAAGGTCTTTTGATAGATCTCGCGCCGCGCCACAATCGCTCCGCACGGGACATAGCCACCGCTCAACGTCTTCGCCAGAGTGATGATGTCGGGCTGCAGGTTCCAGTGCTCGAAACCAAACATCTTGCCGGTGCGCCCCAAGCCCGTTTGGATCTCGTCACAGATCAGAAGCGTTCCGTTTTTCTGGCAAAGCTCCTCCGCCCTAACGAAGAAATCACCGGCTGGAAAGTTCACTCCCTTTCCTTGCACCGGCTCGATGACAAACGCGGCCACGTCGCGTTTCGCCAGCTCCCGTTCCAGCGTCGCCAGGTCGTCGAGGGCGATGCGGCCGTCGAATCCCTGCATGAGTGGGCCGAAGCCTTCGGTAAAGCTTGCGCAGCCCATGAGGGAAAGGGACCCAAGGCTGAGCCCATGAAAAGCGCCGCCTAACGAGAGCACGCGAGGCCGTTGCGTGGCGGCACGCGCGAACTTGAGCGCGCCTTCCATCGCTTCGGTTCCCGAGTTGCAAAAGAAAACCGCGTCGAGATGCTTCGGCGTTCTTTTCGTAAGAGCCTCGGCGAGCAAGCCGCTCAGGAGCGAGCAATCCATCTGCACCATGTTGGGCAGGTCCAGGTCAAGGACATCGCGGATCGCCTTTTGCACCGCCGGATGGTTGCGTCCGATGTTGAAGACGCTGTAGCCGCTCAGGAAATCGAGATGAGCGACGTTATCCATGTCGTAGAGCCAGGCGCCCTCCGCGCGGGCATAGACCTTGTCGAATCCGATCACGCGTTGCGCGGCGACGAGCGTGCGATTGAGATGGCGCTCGTGCAGTTCGTAGTTCTCGCCGAGCCGAGCGGCAATCATTTCCTTCAAATCCAGAGCCATTGCGAAAGGTTGGCGGAAGGGGTGCGAAAAGCAAACCGGCCGCTTGTAGCCTGCGCTGTCTCAGCGCATCGGGCGCGCCAGAGACGGCAGCGCCGCTCTGTCGCTGAGACAGCGGAACGCGACAAGCTTTCGCCTTGTTTTCGGCCTCGACCAACGCAGGATGCGACCATGAAAGCTGTCGCCATCATCGCGCGCGTGTTGCTCGGCCTGATCTTTGTTGTCTTCGGCTTTAACGGTTTCCTCCATTTCATCCACATGCCGCCGCCGACAAATCCGCTCGCCGTGCAATTTTTCACCGCGCTCAGCCTGAGCGGTTACATGAAAGTCGTTTTCCTGCTCCAAATCATCGGCGGTTTGCTTGTGCTCCTGGGCTTCTTCGTGCCGCTTGGCCTAACGATTCTCTGCCCGATCATCGTCAACATCCTTCTCTACCACGCCTGCATGGTGCCGGACGGTCTCCCGCTCGCGCTCGTTTGCGCCCTCCTCGCGGTTTTCTTGATCTGGCGTTATTGGGCAAACTTTGCCGGTCTGGTGCGTCAAAGCGCGTGATCGTTTTCCACGATCCTCGCTGCGCGGAATATTCCGCCGTCGGTCATCCCGAACGGCCGGCACGAGTGACCGAGAGCGCTCAGCATCTTCGAGAGAAGCACGGGGATTGGGAATGGCGCCTGCCTAACGAGGCCTCCGAAGAGGCGTTGCTCCGCGCGCACATGGCTTCACACCTGGCGCGCATCCGCGCGGGCGCGCACGCTTTCGATGCGGACACGCCTGCTTACGAGAATATCTTCGCGCATGCGGCGCGGGCGTCTGGGGCAGCATGCGCCGTCGCAGCGTCGTCGTTAGGCGGAAAGCGCGCCTTCAGCTTGATGCGGCCGCCGGGGCACCACGCGACCCGCGACCAAGCCATGGGGTTTTGCTTTTTCAATCACATCGCTGTGGCTTCGCTCGACGCGCTCGCGCGCGGCGCAGATCGGGTTGCGATCTGGGATTTCGACGCGCATCACGGCAACGGCACCGAGGCGATCATCGCGTCCAATCCGCGGATCGCTTTCGCCTCGATCCACCAATTTCCCGGCTATCCGGGAACGGGCACGCGCTCGTTAGGCAACATTCACGACTTTCCCATCGCGCCATACGCGGCGCGTCCCGTACATCGGGAGGCGGTTGAGCAGGCTTTACATAAGCTGCTTGAGTTTAAACCCGACCTGCTCCTCGTTTCCGCCGGTTTCGATGCGTTCGCCAGGGATCCGATCACCCAGATGAGTCTGGAGGCGGAAGATTTTGCGCTCTTCGGCCGTTGGCTGCGCGAGGCCGGCGTGCCTGCAGGCGCGATTCTCGAAGGCGGCTACAGCGAAGAACTGCCCCAGCTGATCGACGCCTTTGTCACAAGTTGGAATGCCTAACGACTAGGCGTGGCACGCGAAAAAAATTGGCAAGCGCGACGGCTGCTGCGAATAGTTCGGCTCGTCGGGCCGTAGCACAGCTTGGTAGTGCGCTTGAATGGGGTTCAAGAGGTCGCTGGTTCGAATCCAGTCGGCCCGACGTCTCGAAGGATGAAGCCCGTTGCCGTTCATCCTTCATTCTTCCACCTTCATCCTTTTCTTCATGCTCAGCGCCGGAATCGTGGGTTTGCCTAACGTTGGCAAATCCACTCTTTTTAACGCCGTCACCCGCACCCGCAAAGCGCAGGCGGCGAATTATCCTTTCTGTACGATCGATCCCAACCTCGGCGTCGTCACCGTGCCCGACTCGCGACTGGAGACGCTCTCGCAGCTTTCGCATTCGCAAAAAATTATCCCGGCCGCAATTGAGTTCGTTGATATCGCCGGCCTCGTGAAAGGTGCGAGCGCTGGGGAAGGGCTCGGCAACCAGTTCCTCAGCCACATCCGCGAAGTGAACGCGATCGTGCAGGTCGTGAGATGCTTCGAAAGCGGCGACATTCATCACGTCAGCGGCTCGATTGATCCCGTGCGCGACATCGAGATCATCAACACCGAATTGATCCTGGCCGATCTCGCTTCGCTGCAGAAACGGCGCGATCGCTTGCAGAAAGAAGTCCGCGCCGGCGCCAAGACAGCGAAGGCCGAGGCCGCGGTAATCGAGAAACTGCTCCCCCACCTCGATTCTGGGAAACCAGCGATCACGCTCGGGTTGGCGGATGAAGAAAAAATTACGGCGCGCGAGTTTTTCCTGCTTACTTCGAAGCCGACTCTCTTTGCCTGCAACGTCGGCGAGGCTGATCTCGGTGCGATCGCGCAGCAGGATGAGGCGAACGCCGCGGGGCAACATGTGCGCGCGGTCGAAGAATACGCGCGCAACCATTTCGCGACCGAAGCCGTCGTCATCAGCGCTCAGATCGAGAGCGAGCTGGTCGATCTATCTGAAGCCGAAGCGCTGGAATATCTCCGCGATCTCGGCGTCGAAAGCAGCGGCGTCGGCGCGCTCATCCGCGCGGTCTATCACCTGCTCGGCCTGCGCACTTACCTGACGACAGGCGAAAAGGAAACGCGCGCCTGGACGATCCGCGAAGGGGACAAGGCGCCCGCCGCCGCCGGCGTCATTCACACCGATTTCGAGCGCGGCTTCATCGCCGCGGAGACGGTGCATTTCGACGACCTGGTGTCGTTAGGCTCGTTCGCAAAAGCACGCGAAGCCGGCAAGCTCCGCATTGAAGGCAAGGAATACATCGTCAAAGATGGCGACGTGGTGGAGTTCCGCTTCAACGTCTGATCCGGCGGCGCCTCGCGCGGGGCGGTAGCGGAAGTCAGCCATCTTGACTGACTCGGTTGCAGGGTTTCAGCCTGCCGCGGCTGAACCGACCGGCTGGAAGCCCGTCGGCGGAGTCAGGCCAGAGCCTAACTTCCAGAATACAGAATCCGCCCGCACTGCTCGCAGCTCACAATCTCGCGGCCGCCTTTCGCTCGCACCGCGGTCTGCGTTGTTACCTTCATGTGGCAACCAGTGCAGAAATCATTTTCCAGCGCCACGACGGCGGCGTCGCCTTTGCTCGCGAACAAGCGATCGAAACGATCGCGTAAATCCTCGTCCACTTTCCCGGCCAACTCGGCGCGCTCCTTCTTCAACTCTTCCAAACGGCTGCTCAGTGTCGCCTCCTTGGAGCCCAAATTCGCGACCTGCCGCGCGATCGATTCCTTCACGGTCGCGCTCTGTTTTTCCTCCGCGGCGACTTGCGCCTTGAGCTGATCCGCCTGCTCCATCAACTCCAATTCTTGATCCTCGAGGCCGCTGATTTCGTTCTGGTAACGCTCGATCTCGCGGCCCATTGCGGAGAACTCGTCGTTCTTGCGCGTTTCGTATTGCTGGGTTTTGAGGCGGGCGATGCTCTCGGCTCGCGCGCCGACGTCGAGCTCCAGCTTTTTCTTCTCGACCTCGACCAGCCGTCCGCGCTGCTTCAATGCCTCGAGATGGGCGGCGGCGGCGGTCACCTGCGCGTCGAGCGATCTGCGCTCTTGCGGCAAAGTCCTTAGTTCGGCTTCGACCTGGCGGATCTTCTGCGCGCGGTCCTGCAGGATGAGCAACTGCTCCAGCTCCACTTGCACGCGCGCACGTTAGGAGCGCGTGCGAGTGGCGTCAACGATGCGACCATCGTTAGGCAAACGGCGGATCATTCCGGCACCCGCCCGAGAATGATGCAGGCGTTGATCCCGCCGAAGCCAAACGAGTTGCTCAACGCGTAATCAATCCTGGCCTCACGACCATGCTGGGGGACGACGTCGAGGTCGCATGCCGGGTCCGGATTTTCCCAGTTCAAAGTCGGCGGAATCCAGCCGCGATCGAGCGCGAGGGCGCAGAGGGCAGCTTCGATCGCGCCGGTCGCGCCTAACGGATGGCCGGTGTAAGCCTTCGTCCCGCTGACCGGCATCGTCGCGGCGCGGGCGCCGAAGACTTCCTTGATCGACATCGTCTCGGTGCTGTCATTGAGCTGGGTGGAGCTGGCGTGGGCGTTTACATAATCGATCTGCTCCGGCTCGAGGCGGGCATCGGCAAGCGATTCGCGCATCGCGCGGATGCAGGACTCGCCGGTCGGGAGCGGCGAGGTCATGTGGAAGGCGTCGTTGTTCAAGCTGTAGCCGAGCACCTCCGCATATATGTGCGCGCCGCGCGCGCGGGCGTGCTCGAGCTCTTCAATGACTAACGAGGCTGCGCCCTCGCCCATGACGAAGCCGTCGCGCAACCGATCGAACGGCCGGCAAGCGAGCGCCGGGTCGCCGGTGAACTGGCTCATCGTCTTGATAATCGTGAACGCAGCGAAAGTGAGCGGACTCAGCGGAGACTCGGCGCCGCCCGCGACCATCACGTCAGCGAAATCATCGCGAATGTAACGCAGCGCTTCACCGACTGCGATCGTGCCGCTGGCGCAACTGTTCGAGTTCGTCGTGCCCGCGCCGCGGAAACCAAACTCGATCGCGATGTTGGTGTGCGCGGAGCCGCCGAAGACTTGGAGCGCGAGCGTTTGATTCACGCCGCGCGTGCCTTTTTTCAGGAAGTGCGCGTGTTGGTCTTCGGCGTTCGCGATGCCGCCGAGAGCCGTGCCGAAGCTGACGCCAATGCGATGTTGCGGCTCCTCGCGCGACCAGGCGATGCCCGCATCTTCAAGCGCGAGCTTGGCCGAGGCGACGGAAAATTGCGCATAACGATCAAGCCGTTTCAGTCGATGCGGCGGAAAGAATTCCTCCGGCTTCCAGGCGGGAATCTCCGCCGCGCAGTGCGCGTTGAAGATCGAGCTATCGAAGGCGGTGACGCGTTGCACGCCGCTCTTCTCCGCGCGCAGGCCGTTCCAGAAATCGTCGCGCCCAATGCCGACCGCAGTGATCGGACCGAGGCCGGTGATGACGGCGCGTCTCATGGGGAGAAATCCGAAAATGGAAATCCTGTTTTCGGGCGTCGCTGTTTTGAATTTTGACTTTTCGTCATTCGGATTTGTTCAGATTTCGTTATTCGTACTTCGAATTTTCCGCTGTTAGGCCGGATTCCGTTGCAGCGAGCCCCGCCTGCTTTTCCACGTGTGCTTTCATCGCCCGGAGTGTCTCATTGGCGACATGATGAATGAAAAAGCCGCCGATGATCGGCTCGGCGACTGGCGCGAGCGCGGCGATGCGAAAGCGCAGGGCGTGCATGATTTCGACGAGCACGCCCGCCGGCGTTTCCTTGAAAGTCCAGACGACGCGCATCCCGCGGGTAAATGCCTTGAGGTGGCGGAAGCGAACTTCCATCCGGTCGCGATCAACCTCCAGCTCCGAGGTCCAGGAAATGGGAATACCGGAGCGAGTCGCCGCCATTTCGACGACGCTGCGCTTCGGTCCGCGTTCGAGGAAGCGGATGTAGCGGTAATGCGGAAGGATGCGCGGCCATTGTTCGAGATCAGCGGCCGTCTCGAAAACGGCCGCGCGCGGCGCTTGCATGATTATCGAGTTGCCGGTCTGCATGGATCGGGTAAAAAAGAGAGCGACAGGATAAACTGCGAAGATCGCCGCGCAATGGATGGACGAGAGCATGGCCTTGGAAATTCGTAACAAATGTGAACGGTGCGAGGGGCTGCTCGCGCCAGCGGATGAAGCTTACATCTGCACCTACGAGTGCACCTTTTGCGTTGAGTGCGCCGGAGCGTTGAACAACGTCTGCCCGAATTGTGGCGGTGAACTGGTGCGACGGCCGCGTCCGGCTCGTTAGGGTCGAGAAGAGCGCGTCTTCATCTTCAGCGGTAGTCTCCACGGGATAGCCGCACACCGCGTCGGTCATCTTCCGCAGCACTGAAGTCTTCGCTCATTTCTTCTCTTCCGCGATCTTGATTCCGAGGTCGCGGAGCTGACGCGGATCGACCTCGCTGGGAGATTGCGACATCAGGTCCTGGCTCCGGTTGTTTTTCGGAAAAGCCATCACGTCGCGGATCGATTGCTCGCCGCAGATCAGCATAACGAGCCGGTCGAGGCCGAGCGCGATGCCGCCGTGCGGCGGCGCGCCTAACCGAAAGGCGCGAAGCAGATGACCGAACATCGTTTGCTGGTCGTTTTCGCTCACGCCCAGCACCGCGAACATCTTCGCCTGCAAATCCGGTTCGTGGATGCGAATGCTCCCGCCGCCAATTTCGACGCCGTTGAGAACGACGTCGTAGGCTTCGGCGCGCATTTGGCCATAGCGCTTTTCTTCGAGCAACGGGAGGTCTTCGGCGTGCGGCCGGGTAAACGGATGGTGCACCGCGTTCCACTTGTTCTCAGTGGCGTCGAACTGGAGGAGCGGGAAATCGGTTACCCAAAGGAAATCGAGCTGCTCGCAATCTTTCGTTAGGCCTTGAATCTCCGCGACGCGCAAACGGAGCCGGCCCAGCACTTCGCAGGCGATGTCCCATTTGTCCGCGGCGAAGAAAACAAGGTCGCCTTCTTCGATCGCGAGCCTGCTTTGCAGGGCGCTCTTTTCCGCCTCTGAGAAAAACTTCACGATCGGCGATTTCCACTCGCCGTTCTCGATCTTGATGAAGGCGATCCCTTTTGCGCCGAAGTTCTTCGCGATCGCAGTCATCTCGTCCACCTGCCCGATGGTGATGCCGGCAAATCCTTTCGCCTTGATCGCTTTGACGACGCCGCCGTTCTCGATCACGCCGCGGAAAACTTTGAAGCCGCTCGCGCGGAAGTCGTCGGTGAAATCGACCAGCTGCATGCCGAAGCGGCGATCGGGTTTGTCGCTCCCGAAAGTACCGACAGCCTCGCGATAGGTCAGGCGCGGGAAGGGGGTCGGAATGTCCATGCCGCGCGCAGCCTTGAAGATCGCCGCAAGCATTCCCTCCGTGAGCGTGTAGATCTCCTCTGGCCTAACGAAGGAAGCCTCAATATCGATCTGGGTGAATTCCGGCTGACGATCGGCGCGGAGATCTTCATCGCGAAAGCACTTTGCGATCTGGAAATATTTCTCCACGCCACCGACCATGAGGAGTTGTTTGTATTGCTGCGGCGCCTGCGGAAGTGCATAAAATTTCCCCGCAGCGAGACGGCTCGGGACAAGAAAATCGCGCGCTCCTTCCGGCGTGCTCTTGGAAAGGATCGGCGTTTCGATTTCGAGGAATCCCTGCGCGTCGAGATAATCACGCGTCGCCTTGGCGACGCGATGACGAATGCGCAGGTTGCGCGTCAACTGCGGCCGGCGCAGGTCGAAATAGCGATAGGCCAGGCGCAAGTCTTCGTTGATGTTCTCCGCCTCGAGGGGAAAGGGAAGGACGTCGGCGCGATTCAGGATCGTTAGGCGGGCGGGGAGCAGCTCGACCTCGCCGGTCGCCAGCTTCGGGTTTTCGGTCCCGGGCACGCGTGGGGCGACCCGGCCTTCGACTTGGATGACGTCCTCATCGCGCAAGTGGTGCGCGGCCTCGGCCACCTCGGCATTTTCTTCGGGACGAAAGACGACCTGGGTCAGCCCCTCGCGATCGCGCAGATCAATGAAGATGACGCCACCGTGATCGCGCCGCGAATGAACCCAGCCGGCAAGCTTGACCTGCTCGCCGATATTGGCGACCCGGAGGGCATTGCAGTGGTGCGTGCGATACATGTTTGGCAGGCGAGGAGTTTCAGTTTGGGCGAAGGGAGGAAACTCGCAAGTCGTTGTGCAACGCGGGTTGCGCTACGCGCAAAAGGCATTCGGCAGGCTGCCGAGCGCCGACGGGCTGGCAGCCCGTGCTCCCCGGAACACTTCCGCCTAACTAGTGGGACCACGTTCGCTGAATGTGGGTGAAGAGGTCTTCGTTAGGCAAGAGCAGCTCTTCCCGCGTGGCGAGGGTTTTCATTTTCACCGAGGGCCATTCGTCGCCGTAGAGGAGCGTCGCTTTAGCGCCGAACGCTTCGGCGATTTGGAATTGTTTGCCGACCTTCGTGGGCGTGAGCGGATAGTCCACGCGCCAGCCCGCTTCGCGCAGCGATTGAAGTTGGCGCACGGCGTCGGGGCGGCGTTCCTCTTTCGCGATCACGAGGTAGAGATCGAGCGCTTGTGCGTTCAGTACCAATTTCGTCATGCGCTCTCTTGCGGCCGGAACGGCGGCGATCATTTCGCCCAGGACCACGTCGCCCATCGCGAAGCCGACCGCGGGCAACCCGACCGCGCCATCACTTAATTGGCCGATGAGATTATCGTAACGGCCGCCGCCAGCGATGGCGCGAAAAGTTCCGGAACGATCGAAAACCTCGAAGACTACGCCGGTGTAATAAGCAAGACCGCGGACGATCGAAAGATCGATCTTCACGAAATCAGCGAGTCCGCGGAGACGCAAGGCGTCGACGAGTTGCTCGAGTTTTTCACTGCGCCCGCCGCCGTCGAGAACCTCGAGCACCGGGCCGGCTACCGAACCGAGCTGGGCCGCGGTCTTGTCGCGGGGTTCGCGCTCGCTCTTGTCGATGACGGAGAGGAGATCGCTCCAGCGCTCCTCCGGCACGCTGTGAGCGCGCAGGAGATCGGTCCAGAATTCTCGGTCGCTTAGCCTAACGACGACCTCTTTTTCGGTGAACCTGAAGGCCCGCAGGAGATCGATCGCGAGGGCGATCAACTCCGCTTCCGCAGCCGGCGAGGCGTCTCCGAGGATGTCGCAGTTGAGCTGGAAATGTTCGCGCAGGCGGCCGCGCTGTTGTTTCTCGTAGCGGAAACATTGCGCAATCGAGAACCACTTGAATGGCTTGCGGAACTCGCGTTCGTGCGTGGCGACGACGCGCGCAAGCGTAGGCGTAAGCTCGGGACGGAGGGTGACTTCGCGCCCGCCTTTATCGGTGAAATTAAAGAGCTGTGCGACGATCTCGGGCCCGCTCTTTTTTTGAAAAAGCTCGGTCGGTTCGAGGATTGGCCCGTCCCATTCCACGAAACCGTAACGGCGGCAGGTCTCGCGCCAGCACGCAAAAAGGGCGTTGCGCGCGGCGCATGACGGGGGGAGGAAATCGCGAAATCCGGGCAGCGGCTGCATCATTGGCCTAACAGGGCGGGGCGGAATAACGCCTAACGGCAGGGCCGGGAGCGGGGGCGGAGACGAATAGGAAAGACAATCGAATAAACGACGGCCTGGGACGGTCGGATTGTAACACGACGGAGAGCATCCGTTTAACCAAACCAAAGGACAAACATGAAACGAAACACATTCACAAAATTACTGGCTGTCGGAGTCGCTGGAGCGTTCGCGCTCGGCACCGCTCTCGCGCAGGATTCAAGCACCACCACGACGACTGCCGGCACGACCGGAGTCAGCTCGACGACCACTTCCTCGATGGACGGCACCGGCACGCTGACGACTCTCTCGCCAGGTGGCAACATGATGACGGTGCGCACCACCACCGGTGCGGAACCGACGACCTATTACTACACGAACAAGACGACGGTGGTGGACCCGGAAGGTCAAGCCGTGCAGATCTCGCAGCTTCGGCCCGACATGCCGGTGACCTACACTTACGCCAAGGAAGGCGACCGTATGGTCGTCACGAAAGTGACCTTGCAAAAGCCGCTCTCCTTCTACGAAAAGAAGGAAACGACGACGACCACGACGACAAATCCCTAACGAACCACAGGCTGACAATCCTGAAGCGCTCGCGGACCGTGTGTCCGCGGGCGCTTTTTTTATTTTAATAACTTCGCTCGCCTTTTTTTGCAGGCGACTTATAGGAACAGTTAGCAAACCGAGACCCTGATGAGGATTCCCGAAGCGCGCCGTACACCGGTGAGTCCCCGCACCTCGGATCGAACACGGCTGAACCTTTTTCGAAGGGCCAAAGCAAACACAACCACGCCCCCAATACTGCCTAACACCAGCACACCCCATGAATAAAAAAAACAAGACTCCAGTAGCCAGCGCGGTCCTGCGTCTTATTCACCGTGCCTTCACTGCGGCGTCTGGCCCCGCTTTGCTGTTGCTGTTAAGCACCAGCCCGAGCGATGCCGGCAGTGCGACTTGGAAGCTCAACCCGAGCAGTAGCGACTGGAATACCGCGGCAAACTGGACGCCGGAAACCGTGCCTGATGGTGAGTCGGACACAGCGACGTTCGACGTATCTGATCTTACCGATATCTCGCTTTCGGCTTTTACGGTGTTGGACGGGATCGTCTTCAACTCCGGCGCGAACGCCTTCACAATCAATACGAAGTCAAATATAATAGAAATTTTTGGAGATGGCATCATAAACAATTCAGGTGTCACACAAAAGTTCGTCGTTCCGATATTCAACATTGGTTTCTTTAATCAAGCGGCGGCGGGGAGTTCGACTGTTTTCATTATGAAGGGCGGCTTTTTGGGCAGTGCGGCCGTTGGGTTCGCCGACCATTCCAGTGCGGGTAGTGGCACGTTCATCATGCTTGGCGCGACAACTGGTGAAACCCAAGGTGGCAATGTTGTATTCACCAACAGCTCGACCGCGGCCGATGGCACCTTTGTCGCGCGCGGTGCCTCGGTTGAGGGTGCCTTCGGCGGTTTTATTTTGTTCGAAGATTCTTCCGACGCGGGTAACGCCATAATTGTCAACAACGACACCTTGGTCCGCGGGGGAGGCGGCTGCACCGCGTTCTTAGATAATTCCAGCGGCGGGAAAGCGCGCATAAAAGTTCTTGGTCAGGGCGAGTTGGACATCACATTTCACGACAGTCCGGGAGTTACGACCGGCTCGATTGAGGGAAGCGGTCTTGTCATCCTGGGAGCGAACACTCTGTCGGTGGGAAAAAATGATCTCGATACGACATTTTCTGGGGTGATTCAGGATGGACAAACCAGTGAGACAGGAGGCGCACTAACAAAGATTGGAAAAGGGGGGCTTACTTTGACCAACGCGAACACCTACACCGGAGGCACTACCATTGACGGTGGGACACTTGTGGTGAACAACAGCAACGGTTCTGGAACGGGGAGCGGCGCTGTCCAACTCAATGCTGGCAGTCTCGAAGGCAGGGGCATAATCTCCGGCGCCGTGTTTGTTGGAAACGGAAGCGGGCTTGGAGCGATTCTGTCACCCGGGAGAGCTGGCAGCAGAATCCATACTCTCACGGTTCAGAGTGCGCTGACGTTCAATTCCAATGCGACTTATAGGTTCGAGTTAAATAGCAATAGTGGGCGGGCGGATGAAGTCGTCGCCAAAGGTGTGACCATTAACAGCGGCGCACTGTTTTCTTTTTCCGATCGCGGGACCGGCACGCTTTTTCCGGGCACAGTCTTTGTGGTGATTGACAATACGGCGGCGACATCGATTGCGGGCACTTTCACGAACCTGACAGATGGCTCAACATTCAGCGCCGGAGCCAATAGCTTTCAGGTCAGCTATCACGGTGGCACGGGCAATGACCTGACTCTCACAGTGGTGCCGTAGTTCACACGGCTATTACTAGGGCAGGCGCGGTCCCGGCTGAGCGATGCTTATCCTGAACTGAACCGCAGAACAGGAGTAATACCGCGCAACGAACGGTCAAAGCCGAGCCCTCGCTGAAGCGTCGAAGGGATCCGGTCGTTAGTCGCCGTAACCGCTGGGAAATTGCTGGTGCCACCTCCAGGCGCTCTCGATGATGGCGTGGAGATTTTCAAATTGCGGCCGCCAACCAAGCTCGCGTTTGATCTTCTCCGAGGCGGCGATCAAGCGCGGCGGATCGCCCGCACGCCGCGGCTTTTCCATGACCGGAATCTCATGGCCGCTGACTCTACGACAGGCATCGATCACTTCGCGCACGCTAGAACCGCCGCCAGTCCCGAGGTTGTAAAAAGCGCTTTGCTCGGCCTCCAGCGCGAGGATATGCGCGCGCGCAAGGTCGAGGATATGGATGTAATCGCGAATGCAGGTGCCATCCGGCGTTTCGTAATCGGTCCCGTAGATCTCTACCTGCGGTTTCTGTCCGAGCGCGACTTTGAGCACGTTCGGAATCAGATGCGTTTCGCAACGATGATCTTCGCCGAATTTGTCCGTCGCGCCGGCGGCGTTGAAATAGCGGAGAGCGACAAATAGGAGGCCGTGAATTTCCCCGTACCAGCGCAGGACCTTCTCGAAGATCAACTTTGATTCGCCGTAGGGATTAATCGGCCGTTGCGGAAGCGTCTCGTCGATTGGAATGCGCTCGGGCGGACCAAAGGTCGCGCAGGTCGAGGAGAAAACGAGCCGTGGCACGCCGGCGGCAAGCATGCCGTCGAGCAGGTTAATGCCAGCGCAGACGTTGTTCCGAAAATACTTGGACGGGTTCTCCATCGACTCGCCGACCAGGGCGCTGGCCGCGAAATGCATGACCGCGTCCGGCCTGGTTTCCCGAAGCGCGCCGCCGATTTCCTCCCGCCGCAAAAGGTCGCCGCCGATGAAAGCCGCCCGCTCATCCACGGCACTGCGATGGCCTTCCGTCAGGTTGTCAAAGACGATGACCTCGTGGCCTTCGTCGAGCAGGAGTTCGACGCAAATGCTCCCGATGTATCCCGCTCCGCCGGCGACAAAGATTTTCATCCGCGGAAGGTGCGGCGGCTGTTGCCGCTGTCAAAAGAAAGTCCGCTAGAACGGCCGCGTGATCTGCTTGTTCCTGGAGAGGGCGACGATCATCGCACGAACGCGGCGATTGCCTTTGCGGGGGCTGAGGACCTTAAGGCTTTTCTCGGATGATCCCCATTGCAAGATATCGATGTCCACCGCCCGAACGCCCCACTTGTTCATGGAGAAGCGGTTGGTCTTGTAGAGGTCGATCGTTTCTGTACCGATGAGCGCGCCGCCGTAGTCGTCGATCTCGAAAACCTCGTCCGTGCCGACGATGCGGAATTTCGTCCCGAGCGGCCAGTGCGACCAATCCGCGGCGGCGCTCATGACGTTTTCGCCGGAGAGACGGCTGCCAGTGGCGTTGCGGCGGCCGCCAGCCTCGCTGTGGGTGTAGGCGGTGGTCCGCACTTTGCAGACACGCTTCGGAGCGGATTGTCTACTGGCGGTTTTTTGCGGAGTCGCGCAAGCCCCCAGAGAAGCGATCGCGCCGAGCAGCGTAAGTCTCAGTAAATTTCTCATCTCGGCGCAAGACCGCCTGCTTACCGGTTGAAGCGGAATGGGGCAAGCGATAACTTCCGCTTTCTTCGCAGCCTTAATCATGCCTGCCACTACTCCCAGCCAGATCGCGATCGCGCCTAACGTCCTCTTGGACGGGCGGCTGGCGCTTTTTCATGAACGGGAAAGGTGGCTGGCGGTGGCTGATTTGCACTTCGGCTACGAGCTGAGCCAGCGCGCCGCTGGACGGCTGATGCCCATGTGGGGGATGACTTCAGTCGAGGACCGGCTCGTCGAATTGCTCGAGGAATACCGGCCGCTGCAACTGATCATCGTCGGGGACCTCGTGCATGACAGCGCCTCAGGCGCCGCGGCCGTCGAATTGTTGGCGCGGCTGCGAAAGCGTTGCGTAGTGATCGCACTCGCCGGCAACCACGACCGTCATGTCGCGCGAAAAATCGAGTTCATCCCGCGCTGGCAGACGCAGGATTTCATCTTCCAGCACGGGCACTGCGGCTCTGACGAGACGGATTGCATTCAGATCATCGGCCATCATCATCCGGCGGCCACGGTCACTGATGGAGCCGGCCTACGGGTAAAATTCCCGGCGTTCGTTCAACAGGCCGGATTAGCTGGCGCTGCTCGCCGCTGCTGGATTCTACCCGCGTTTTCGCCTTGGGCCGGCGGCGTCGCTTGGCCGGACGACGGAGAGAGCCGTATCTGGCTCTGCACTCCGAAACGCATCTTGCGCGTCGACGGTAAGCGCGCGGCTGCTTAAACGCGCGCGGGAGCCGACAGCTCGCTCGTGCAATGGGGACAGCGCGTGGCCTTCACCGGGATAGTCATCATGCAGGCTGGACAATCCTTCGAGACCGGCGGCGCTTCGGCGGCAGGGCGCTTCATCTTGTTCATCGCTTTGACGACCAGGAAAATGCAGAAAGCGATAATCAGGAAGCTGATCACCACTGTTATGAAATTCCCGTAGTTCCAAGTGACCGCGCCCGCTTTGGCGGCTTGATCTGCCGTGGCGAAAGGTCCGCCCGCGGGCGCTGCCTTCAGGACCAAAAACTTGTTCGAGAAGTCCAATCCGCCGGTGAGCAAACCGAGCGGTGGCATGATGATGTCCCGCACCAGCGACGCGATAACCGCTCCGAAAGCCGCGCCTATGATTACGCCGACGGCGAGGTCAACCGCATTGCCTTTAACTGCAAATTCTTTGAATTCTTTCCACATAATCGCCGATTCTTTAGTTAACCACGACGCTGACAAGTTTTTTCTCGACGATGATTACTTTTCGAACCGTTTTGCCCGCGGTGAACGCCCGCACCCGGTCGTTCGCAAGAGCGACCGCTTCCAGTTCCGCATTGCTGGCGGCGATCGGTACCAGGATCCGATCGCGCACTTTACCGTTCACCTGGAGCACGATTTCCACTTCGTCTTCGATCAGGAACTCGGCTTGTTCCTGTGGCCATGGCTGACTGGTGATCTCGTTAGGCGTGATCGGGAACCGCCTGCCTAACGTCTCCCACAACTCCGAAGTGAGATGGGGCGCGAAGGGATTCAACAAGAGCAGCAATGTGCGCATCGCCTGGAGAGGAATCGCGCTGCCGGTGAAAGCGTTTACGAAAATCATCATCTGCGCGATGGCGGTATTGAAGGAGAGCGCCTCGATGTCGCCCGTCACTTTCTTGATCGTCGCATGGACGACCTTCTGCTGCGCGCGAGTCGGCTCCACCTCGGCGACCGCCGGAGAAAGCATCCACTCGCCCGCCTGGTTTTCCGCCATCACGAGCCGCCAGACGCGGGCGAGAAAACGCGACACCCCTTCCACGCCGGTCATGCTCCAGGGCTTCATCTGTTCGAGCGGACCCATAAACATTTCGTAGCAGCGAAAGGCGTCGGCGCCGTAATCCGCGATGACGTCGAGCGGGTCGATCACGTTGCCCCAGCGCTTCGACATTTTGCGCCCGTCTTCGCCGAGAATGATGCCTTGATTGACGAGGCGTTGGAACGGCTCCGAGGTGGAGAGGTGGCCGAGATCAAAGAGCACCTTGTGCCAGAATCGCGCGTAAAGGAGGTGGAGCACGGCGTGCTCGGTGCCGCCGACGTAGAGGTCGACTCCGCCTCTAGGGCAAAGGGCCGCAGCTTCAGAAAACGGGTGCAGGTCCCCAGGAATCGGGTGCCGCTCCTGAGGAGATGGGTGCAGGTTCCCAGGAAAGGGGGCAGCTCCCGAGGAAATGGAGGCAGGTCCGGAGGACACAGGCGCAGGTCCCGAGGACACGAGTGCAGCTCCCGAGGACGCGGGTGCAGGTTCTGAGGACACGGGTGCAGGTCTCGAGGACACGGGTCCAGGTGCTGAGGAAACGAGTGTAGGTTCTGAGGAGACGTGCGCAGGTTCTGGCGAAACGAGTGCAGGTTTTGAGGCAGCCGGTACGGTGTCTGGCGGCATGGCCGCAGCTGTCCAGAAACCCGGGGCACCTGCCATCCAGTAGCGTTCCGCCTCTTTTCCGACGAAGCGTCCGCTGTTGCCCGGGTCGCAGAAACGTAGGTAATACCAACAGGAGCCGGCCCATTGCGGCATCGTGTTCAGCTCTCGCGTTGCCTCTTCGGAGTAGCGCACCCAATCCCGGGCGCGGGCTAGCGGCGGCTCGCCGCTGCCGGTGGGCTTGAAATCGTCCAGCGGCGGCGGGACGAGCGGCAGCTCCGACTCGGGAATGGCCTCGTGTTTGCCATCCCGCCAGATGACTGGGAACGGCTCGCCCCAGTAGCGTTGGCGGGAGAAGAGCCAGTCGCGCAGCTTGTAATTGATCGTGCGCCGTCCAAGACCCTGCTCCGCTAGCCAGGTGATTATGCGGCGTTTCGCCTCGGGCGTAGGGAGGCCGTCGATCAATGGGGAATTGATCGACACGCCCTCGCCAGTATATCCGGTCGGCGTTTCACCCTCTGGGGGCTGGACGACATCGAGGATCGGCAAGGCGAAGGCGCGGGCAAACTCCAGGTCGCGCTCGTCGTGCGCCGGCACGCCCATAATCGCGCCGGTGCCGTAACCCATGAGCACGTAATCCGCGATCCAGATCGGGATGCGCTCATTGCTCGCAGGATTTGTCGCATAGGCGCCGATGAAGACGCCGGTTTTCTCCTTCGCGAGATCCGTGCGCTCGAGGTCGCTCTTGGCGGAGACTTGCGCCCGGTAATCGGCGACGGCCTTGCGCTGTGCATCAGTCGTTAGGCGATCAACCAGCGGATTCTCCGGCGCGAGCACCATGTAGGTTGCGCCGTACAGCGTGTCCGGTCGGGTCGTGAAAACGATGATGTCATAGCCCCCGCCTGCAACAAACTGGACCTCCGCGCCTTCGCTTTTTCCGATCCAATTTTGTTGCAGCAGCTTGATCCCCGCCGGCCAATCGAGCAGCTCTAGTTCGTCGATCAGCCGCTCGGCAAATGCGGTGATGCGCAACATCCATTGCCGCATCGGGCGCCTAACGACGGGAAAGCCGCCCACCTCGCTCTTGCCGTCAATGACTTCTTCGTTCGCCAGCACGGTGCCTAGCTCGGGGCACCAATTCACCGGCACCTCCGCCACGTAGGCGAGCCGCACGCTGTCCGGATCCTCGCCGGTGTAGCTGGAAATCGGCTCGGCCCGACGCGTCTCGGGATTGCACCAAGAGTTGTAAATCTGGAGGAAAATCCATTGGGTCCAGCGGAAGTAGGCCGGGTCGGTCGTGGTGATCTCGCGTTCCCAATCGTAGGAAAAGCCAATGCGCTTCAGCTGAGTCTTGAAGCGGGCGATGTTCTTGCGCGTTGTGATCTCGGGGTGTTGTCCGGTTCGGATGGCGTACTGCTCGGCCGGCAATCCAAAGGCGTCCCAGCCCATTGGGTGAAGAACGTTGAAGCCGCGGAGACGCTTGTAGCGCGCGATGATATCGGTAGCGGTGTAGCCTTCGGGATGGCCGACGTGCAAACCGGTGCCGCTCGGGTAGGGAAACATATCGAGCACGTAATATTTCGGCAGCGCGGGATCGAAGCTAGGCTCGCCGGGGTTCGGCGCGTGGAAGAGGCGGCGCTCATCCCAGAGCGATTGCCACTTCGGCTCGATGACATCGAAAGGGTAAGGTTTGCGGCGTTCGCTCATGAATGACGAGAAGGTGGGCGAATCAGGAAAGCAGGAAAGCAGGAAATTCCAGAAAAAATCCACGGTCCTCTTCTTCGTTTCCTGTTTTCCTGCTTTCCTGATTCCATATTCTTCGCGTGATCCGAATGCTGATAGCGACACGCAATGCGCACAAGACACGGGAGTTTACGGAGATGCTCGGAGCCGGCTTCGCGGTGGAGGATCTGCGCGCGCATCCGGAGATCGGCGAGGTGATCGAGGATGGCATGACCTTTCTCGAGAACGCGCGGCTCAAAGCACTCGCTGCCTCGCGGCATTGGCGTGGCCTGGTCCTGGCGGACGATTCAGGGCTCGAAGTGGAGTCGTTAGGCGGAGCGCCGGGGGTGTACTCAGCGCGTTATGCCGGCGCCGAGGCAGGTGACGGGGAGAATCGGCGGAAACTGCTCGCCGCCATGGCATCGCAAGGCGATTCGCGGAGAGCACGGTTTTGTTGTGTGCTGGTGTTGGCCGAGGCGGGAGAAACGATCGCTACTTTCGAGGGGACGGCCGAAGGAACCATCGTCCACGCAGAACGCGGCGAAGCTGGCTTCGGTTACGATCGGTTATTTCAGCCCGACGGATGCGAGAAAACGTTCGCAGAGCTGTTCGCCTCCGAGAAAAACGTTATCAGCCACCGCGCCGCCGCAGTCGCGAAGCTACTCACCTATTTCCAGGCGACGCTCCCAGAGTATAAGTGAACTACGGCCCCGGAGGAGGCGGAGCTGCAGGCGCGCCTGGCGCTCCCGTTGACCCGGCTTTGACTTTAATCTCGTAGCCGACCTTCGTGATGCCGGCAGATTGCACACGATCGAGCAGCTTGATGACGTCTCCATGGAGCGCATCTTTGTCGGCGCTGATGAAAACCTTCACGTCACGATTGGCGTTGTGCATCTGCACGAGGCGAGGTGTGACGTCGCCGTCGGTGACCATTTCCTGATCAAAGTGGACGAAGCCATCGCCATCGACTCGCAGGCTGGTGTAGTCCTTTTTCAGCGGTGGCGGAGTGGGTTGCGCGACCCCTTTTATGGAGGGCAGATTCACCCGGATACCCTTCATATGCACCTGGCTCAAGCTCACCATCATAAAGCTGGCGAGGAGGAAGAACATGATGTCGATCAGTGGAATGATCTCGATGCGCGCCTTCTTGTGCGGAAGTGGTGAGGGTAGTCTCATAGTTTCGTTACCTCACATTTGTGCGCCCTGCATCGTGAAGGTGATCGGCACATTTACCTTGGTATAAGCGCCGGGCTTACAGTGCCAGCGCCGGAACGTGCTTTCGCAAACCTGATCAAGAATCGGGTTCCCCGTGCTTTGCGTCACGTCAACATCGGTGACCGAGCCCGACGAATCGAAGTGAAGCATGAACTTTCCACTGCCGGTGGCATGCGCGCGGCGGGCTTCGTAAGGATAGGCCGGACGGGGCGCACTCGTTAGGTTGGCTCGCGCCGAGACGAGGCTCACTGGGCCAGAAGGGGCGGCAGCCCGTGGGAGCGTGGAGGCGACCTTTGCCCTAGGTTTTGGAGTGGGGGCATCTTTCGGCCGCGGCGGTGGAGTTGGCTCCTCAATTGTGAACTCGGTGGGCTCTTCGGGTGGTGGAGGCGGAGGGGGAGGTTCTTCTTCCGGCGGGGGAGTCGGTTCCGGCGGGATCTCGGTGATCACGGCGTCAACCGGCTGTTGCGTAGTGAAGCCGATGTCGGTCGGAATTACTTCTTCCTTGTGCAGACTGGCGAAGCCGATGGCCGCGAATTCAAGGCCAAGCGCGCCGGCCAGGCAGGCCCAAATCTGCCAGCGGGGCGCTGGTTTGTAGAATTGTGGTTTAGCCATGCTAGGACTTCCTATTGCCCGCTGTGGGAGGGAAGCGACGGGCTTTTGATTTCAAATGCAATCTTGTAAATGCCAGCTGCGCGCACCTGCTCGATCAACCGGATGATATCTCCATGATAGGTATCGCGGTCGCCCCGAATAAAGATTTTCGCGCTCGGACTGGTTTTGTGCACCGCTACCAATTTATCATAGACTTCGTTAGGCTCGACCTTGTCCTGGTCAAAATAAATCTGCCCGTCTTTGTCCACGGAGAGACTGACGTATTCACGTTTGGTCTGCGTATCGCCGGTCAATCCGCTGGGCAAGTTCACCTTGATGCCCTTCATGTGCACCTGGCTCAAGCTCACCATCATGAAGCTGGCCAGCAGGAAGAACATGATGTCGATCAAAGGGATGATCTCGATCCGTGCCTTCTTGTGCGGGATGGGCGAGACAAATTCCATATAATCGGTTTGCCTTGAGCTTAGGGGCGCGGCGACGTCGTGGTCATTTCCGCTTCATTTTTCGCTTTGGCATTCGCTTCCAACATCACTTCCAGATTCGTCGCCGCCGTCTGCAACTCGAACTCCAGGTTAGACACGCGGGAGGTGAAAAAGTTAAAAGGAATCAACGCGAAAATCGCGAGACCGAGACCGCAGGCGGTCGCGATGAGCGCCTCCGCGATACCGCCGGTAACCGCTTGCACGGCGAGCTCCTCGTTGCCGAGGAAGCTGAAGGAACGGATCAGACCGGTAATCGTGCCTAACAAACCAAGCAACGGCGCCAGCGTGACCAGCGTATCCATGACGACGAGGAAGCGACCGGCACGTTTGATCTCGATGCCCGCCGCCACTTGCAGTGCGCCCTGGAGCGAGGCGTGCTGGTGATTCAAGCCATTCCAAAGCATACGCAAGACTGGGTCGCGCGAGCCGCGCGACAGCTTGGACGCTTCGTTGACGTCGCCGGTCTCGATCGCCGTGAAAACCTTCTCGACCCGTTTCGGATCGCGGCGGAACCAACGGGCGCCCCACCAGAAGCAACGCTCCAGCACCACGGTGAGGGCGACGATCGACACAATCAGGATCGGCCACATGATCGGGCCGCCCTTTTGGAAGTTATCGATGAAGAAATTCTTGCTCTCCGGGGCGGGAGCAGTGGACGGCTGGACTGGATTGGCGCCGGCGGCGGGCGCGATCGTCGCGGAGACAGAACTGCCCACGGCCGGTGCCGTGCCTGGGGCAGGCGGAACGGCTGGTGCCGTGGTCGTACCCGGTGCCGCGGCAGCTGGAGCGCCGGGCGTGGTCAGCGTGGCGGCGGCGGAAGCGGCAGGCGACGCTGCCGCGTCAGCGGGGTTGGTCATACCAGGGCTGGTCGCCGGAGAAGCGACCGGATCTTGAGCGAACGCGACGGCGGCGAAGGCAAAGGAGCAGAGACTAACGAGTAGCGTTTTTTTCATATAGAGCAGGTTGATGGTGTCGACAGAATATTCCGACGATGGTTGATGGCGTTGGTTATCCCAGAGGAAGCAAGCGCGCGTCGAGAAAAACTTTTTCTATTTTGCATGCCGCGGCGATTCACCTGAAACCTCGTAACTTATAATTCGCATACACTTTTGCGGTGGGATGTAGAGAAGCTTGGTAAATTGCGTGAAGGCAAGATTATTTTACCGGTCGCACCGCATTTGCGACGCAGTTGCGCAGCGCCGGCCAGTCGTGCACCGTCGCCTCCAGAGTATCGCCTGCGCGGATTTCCCCCACCCCCGATGGAGTACCGGTAAGGATCAAATCGCCCGGCTGTAAAGTGAGCGATTCACTCGCGAAAGAGACGATCCGGGCAACCGAATAAATCATCTGACTCGTGCGCGCCTGCTGCCGGATTTCGCCATTCTGTCGCAGCGAAATCGGCAGGTCGTCCGCATTCACCCCCGCGTAAACAAACGGTCCGACCGGCGTGTAAGTGTCGAAAGATTTGCAGCGCGAAAACTGCTTCTCCGTTTTCTGCAGATCGCGATCGCTGACGTCGAGCGCGACGGTGTAACCGAAGACAAAATCAAGCGCGCGCTCCACCGGGAGGTCCTTCGCCCGGGTGCCGATCACGATCGCGAGTTCGGTTTCGAAGTCGGTCTTGTGTTCGGGAAACGCGATCTCGATCGTTCCCTCGTGCGGGAGGAGCGAGCTCGGCGCCTTGAACCAAATGA
>JACDGM010000133.1 GCA_013815325.1 Chthoniobacterales bacterium | reverse complement strand
GAAAAGACCATAGTCGCTCTCAGAGGTCGGGCCGGGCGCTGGCCCTTCCTTGCCGGAGGCTGAGCTTTTGCCATCCTTCGAATATCCCGGGACGGGATGATCCTCAATTTTGGGCACGAGGGCGCCAAAATCGTAGGAGCCCTGGACATCGAAGAAGAAGGTCTGACTTACATAGTGTGGAATCAGGATATCCCCAGTAGCGTCCGTCTTTTGCTCATGGAAACCATCGGTGTAGCGGACCGTGGTCAGGATATCGAAGCCCTTCCAAGCCCAGTCGATGCGGGTATCACCTTTCCACTTATAGTAGCCCTCATCGGAAGCCCCCGGGTTGGTAGTCCTGCCGGCGAGGTTGCCCGATTCGAACTGCGGGAAGAAGAATTCATAAAGATAGGTGGCCTGTGTAAGTGAGGTGAAGGTGCCCCACGGCGTCTCTCTCTGATATTGCAGGCCGAAGTCGACACCGCGCGCGGTTTGCGCACCCAGGTTCTGATCTGGAATGATGATCCGGGTGATCAGGTTGCCCTGGTCGCGCTCGACCGCCTCACCGGGCAACAACGATCCGCTGGCTTCACGCGCGAGCACTTGATCGGCGGTCGGTGCAGCCACGACTCCCGTGCGCTCGATGTCCCAGAAATCGATCGAAAAATTCAAACCGGGCACATAGTTAGGCGTATAAACAAAGCCGGCACTGAAGGAACGGGAATCCTCCGGCTGCAGATTGGCATTGCTGACAATGAGGGTGTTCGTCTCCGATTCGGTGAGGCCGCCATTCTGCGGATCGTGTGAAAGGGAAAGCGTGGAAACCGGAGAGGAAAACAACTCCTCGAGACTCGGCTCGCGAAACCCTTCACCCCAAGTCGCACGCAGGGTCAATTGTTCGTCGTAAGGCTGCCAGCGCAGGCCGACTTTTGGCACGAGCACGTTGGTGTCGTTATTCTCGAAGGCTTCAAAGCGCCCCGCGCCGGTCACCTCCAAGCTATGAAAACCGGGGATGGCATTGCTCGGGCTAAAGATGGGAACGTTGGTCTCGGTGTAGAAGGCAAAGGACTTGCGCCCGCCTTGCGCGGGCGGGACGGGCGAATTGCCGGCGATATCGCCCGCGACGTTGAGTGCGTCCGGCTCTTCATCGAGCGATTCACGGCGGAACTGACCACCGAAGGCGAAACCGACGCCGCCGGCCGGCAAATCGAAAAGCGCCGTTGTGTAAACCGTGGCGTCCACCGTCGCCAGCTTGGAGACGTCTTCATCTTTGGGATGAACAGTGGCAAAGGCGACCGTGGCCGCGTTCGCTGCGATGGGAGTGCGGAAATCACCGAAAGGGTTGAAGGCGGTGGTCGTGCCGATGTATTCCGAGGAGGTGGGATTAAAGATGGGATCGGCCTGATTCAGGATGCGATTAAAAGCGGAGGAGGAGACCTGGGTTCCGGTCTGGGTGTTCTTGATTTGGCTGTAGCGGAAGGCGGTGTCGTAGCCCCAGCTGCCGTCGAACAACTTATCCCCGCGCAACCCGATCGTGCCGAGAAAGGCGTCGGTTTCGTTATCGAACAAGCGATTTCCAAACTCGGCCAGACGGGCCCGGCTACCGCCCGAGATAATTTGGTCGAAAGGGTTAAACGGATTGAAGGCATTGGGCGCCACGCCGGTATCCGCAAAGGTGGGCGTATTCGGAGGCGCCACGCCGTTCAAAGGCGTCTGCGGGGGAATCGCAATTGTCGTCTGACCTTTCGATTGGAACGAGCCGGTGGCGGGAGGCGCCAGTTCGTTATGCGTTTTCACGTTTTGATAAAACGCATCCGCATAGACGACGAGCTGGTCTCCGAAGATCTTGTGTTCGGCACTGAGATAAGCGCCGTAGCGCTCCGATTCCGGATAGGAAAGCGAGAACTCGTTGAAGTTAAAACCAGGAAGGATGCCACCGGGCGCGCGGATGCGTCCCGTGCTGTAGAGATAACTGCTCGCCGGGACCAACCCGTTCGTCCCGCTCGGCGCCGCCGCGAATTCAGTTCCGCCAGGATTCAGATTTATTCCGCCCGCGGCTGCCGCCACATCACCGCTCAGTTGCAGATTGTAAGGACTCGCGTTCGAGCTGAGAAAAGGTGGGACGGCCGAGAAACCACGGTCGCGGTTGGCGATCGAATTGCGATGATAGAAATTCACGATGCCAGTCACGTTCGTAGTTTTACTACCCGCCCCGAAGATGAGCGAGGCGGCGTATTCGCCCGAATCCTTATCAAGGGTGTTGCCATATTCGACGCTCGCTTCCGCGCCATCATAATTATGCCGCAGCTTGATGTTGACCACGCCCGCCACCGCATCCGCGCCATAAGTCGTCGAGGCGCCGTCTTTCAAAATCTCGATGCTCTGGATCGCGGCTTGGGGGATCGAATTCAAATCGACAAACATCACGTTGACCGTGCCGCCCGAGTTGCCCATGGGATACGGAGCGACCCGGCGCCCATCCAACAGAATCAGCGTCGCTCGCGCATCGAAGGCGCGCAGCGCGATCGTCGCCGCGCCGACCGCCGTGTTCGAGCCGTTTTCGTTGTTCGAAACCGGGACGCCGTTGGCGTTCGCGACCGGGAGATTGCGCAGAAATTCCTCGGTGTTGCGCTCGCCTGATTTCACGATCACGTCGCGGTCGTAGTTTAAGACTGGGTTGGGTCCGACCTCATCAGCCGTCGGGATATTGGATCCGGTTACGATCACGCGCTCAGCGGTAACGTCTGTATTACCAGCCACCACGGCGGGTGCGTTCTTGATTGGAACTCCCGGAGGAGGCCCGCCCTGCGGTGGATCGCCCGGGCGGCCGACCGCGTCTTGCGCCACCGCGCTCCTCAGCGTGAGGAGTGAGATGGCGGCGGCACTCGTGGCGAGAATCGTCCTGATAATTGCCGGCTTCCGAGGAATTTGTTTCATCATAAGGTCGTTAGGTTTGCCGACCGGCTTAATGACCTGGCCCGAGGCTTTCAAGACTTTTCTTCACTCCCAAAAAAATAATTTTGAGATTAGAAGCCGGACCTCTGAGCCAACGCCGATCGCCTTGCGCCAAAGTCCGCCTACCGAAAGCGGATCAGATCGAGATCCGAAATCAGGGCTCGACGCGGCCTTACTTGCCCGAGGCGAGTCGTTGCAAAGTCAGCCTAACGAGATCCTCAGCGCTCTGCACTTCCGCCTTCCCTTGCTGAACGTCCCGCACCGCTTTGTGCGCCTCTACCTGTTTGTAACCGAGCGCGATTAAAGCAAGAACGGCTTCGTTCGCCTGCTCCTGTTCCGGCGTGGGCGCGTGCGTGCCGCTCGCAGCTTCCCACGCCGCCGCGACCCCGAGCTTGTCCTTCAATTCCAGAACGATTCGTTCCGCTGTCTTTTTTCCCAGGCCGCTGATTTTCGAGAGCGACGCCACGTCGGAGTTCACGACGGCGCTTTTGAAATAGCTCACGCTCATCCCGCTCAAGACCGCGAGTGCGAGCTTCGGGCCGATCCCGCTGACGTGATTGACGAGCAGCCGGAACAAATCCCGCTCCGCCGCGGTCATGAAGCCGTAGAGAATTTGCGCATCCTCGCGCACGTGCAGATGAGTCAAAATCTGCACGGCTTCGCCCGGCGCGGGCAGCTTGTCGTAGCTCGAGAGCGGGATAAAAATTTCATAGCCGACGCCGCCGACCTCGACGATCGCCTGGGTCGGCAACGCACTCGTTAGGCGACCGTGCAGAAATGTTATCATCTGTTTTTCATTATGAGCGTCAGGTCCACCCAGCGATTCCTCGCGACGTCGGCCCCGCGCGTCGAGAACTTCCGATAAGCGCTCGGCAGCGTCGGGTAAAGTTGATCCGCGAGCGGGGTCGGCAGAACGACGAAATGCGGACCGGGGCGTGCCAGAAATGTGCGCACCTGATCCGGCCGCACCGGCCCAACGTCCCGCCCCTTCACCTGATTGTAAAAAAGAAAGCCATGCACCCGGCTGCGGAATTTCCAGACGAGGCTCGGCCCAACGAAGTCATACGCCGCAAAATCCATATCCGGCTGCAGATACGGCTCCGCTTGCCGGAAGAGCGCCGCTGAAACGAAGTAAGGCGCGAGCAACGGAAATCCGATGAGCGCAAGCGCGAGCCAGACAGACGCCGTCGCGAGCGACCAGCGCCGCAGTGTCCGCTCGGTCACACCCCCGGCAATCCAATTCCGGGCCAGGAGGAGCGCAAGCAGCGGGAAGGCGGGCAGGGTGTAATGCGGCAACTTCGTTTTTACGATCGAGAAGATAAGAAAAATAAGGGCGCTGCCGGCGATCAGATAAACGTCGAAAGCGTCGCGCTTCTGCCAAAGCCGGCGCGCGAGGACCGGCAGCTTCACGGACCAGGGGGCGAAGCTCACGAAGACGGTGACAAGATAAAACGGCAGCGAGAGCAGCGAGATGAGGAGTGAGCGGGAGCCGTGCCCCTGCATCGCACCGAAGGAGCGTCCGATCACGTGCTGCCCGATGCCGATGGCGAAGAATTCACCGTGGGTGCGGAGGAGCGCCGGCACGCCCCAGAGCGCGACCAGCCCGAGGAGAAGAAGAATTCCCCTAACGAAAAGAAAGCGACGGGTAAAATGCGGCACTGGCCGGAGAAATTGGAAAAGGGCCACCGTGCCTAACGGCACCAGGCCGATCGGCCCTTTCGCGAGGAAGGCGAGGGCGAGCGCGAGATAGAACAGCCACCACCAAATGCGGGTGTCGTTAGGCCGAAGGACCGCGCTGCGCCAGGTCGCGCCGAAACGATCGCGCAGCAGTTCGTAGCCCGCCCAATGCGCGAGAAGCACGAAGAGCACGAGCCACATGTCGGCCACGGCCGCTTTCGCGTGGATGAACGTTTGCAGACAGAGAGAAAAAATGAGCGCCGCCCAAAATCCGGCGCGGCTGAGGCCGATTCGTTTTCCCCAGGCAAAAATGCCGAGCGCAGTGAGCGCCGCCGCGATGGCGGTGGGGAAGCGCGCCGCGAAAGCATTCTCGCCGAAAATGCGATAGCTGGCGACCTGGCACCAATAAGTCAGCGGCGGCTTGTCGAAGCGATAGCGGTTGTTGAAATAAGGAACGACGTAATCGCCGCGCTCGATCATCTCCCGCGAGGCCTCCGCGAACCGCGGCTCATCGCGATC
The DNA here is from genome assembly GCA_013815325.1 of Chthoniobacterales bacterium. Lineage (GTDB taxonomy): Bacteria > Verrucomicrobiota > Verrucomicrobiia > Chthoniobacterales > UBA10450 > Palsa-1392. Next base: position 1,840 of record JACDGM010000133.1, on the reverse strand, counting down.
CACCAGCGGCAAAGTCCAGGTTCCCGCCAGGTGGAAGAGCAGCATCCCGCAAAAGAGAAGGACGAAATTGCGGGTTGCGCGTTGCAAGGGAGCGATTGAAAGATGGCCCTCGCCGAAAGACAACCGGCAATTTCCGCATGAACCGAATCGTGCCGCTTTGGAAATGGCTGCTTCTCCTGCTCCTCGCGGCGCTCGCGATCGCGGCTGCCTTTCACTTCGATGCGGTCGCACGCGACTGGGTGATCGGACATACAGACCGCACCGCCGGGCAATTCATGCGCAACGTCAGCCGATTCGGCGACTGGCCGGAGCACGTGCTCGCCGGGGCGATCCTCATTGCGATTGCGTACGGGCGCGGGAGCAAACGCTGGATGCGAATCGGCCTAACGATGGTCCTGGCCTGTGCCCTGGCCGGCATCGCCGCGCGCGGGGTGAAGATCGCCAGCGGCCGCGCCCGGCCTTCGGTTAAACAGGAACTAGGCTGGAACGGCCCTCGGCTCAGCGCGAAATACAATTCCTTCCCGAGCGGCCACACCGCCGCGACCACCGCCTTCTTCGGCGTCCTGTTGCTGGCCAACCGGCGTGCCGGCCTTTGCCTCCTGCCCATTCCGTTGCTCATCGCCGCATCGCGCATGTACGTCGCGGCGCACTATTTGTCGGACGTGGTCTGCGCTGCACTTCTCGGGATGATTATTGCATGGCTTTGCGCACGTGCTTGCGCAATTTCCCAGAACCCGGATTCGGGGCTTGTCGGATTTATATCTGGCTGATCCCGAAAGCAATGTGACTTTTGCTTTGACTTTCAAAGCAACTCTGCGTTATGGTGCGCACGAGATTGCCGGATGACTGATTGGACGCGTCAAAAGCCGAACCGGCGAGCGTGCCAATAAGCGCGATGCTGCGCCTTCGTCCTGCGCTCACAGCCAGAATGAAGAGACTTCTCTGCTTTACCTATCTCATCCTCGTTTTTCTCATCGGATCGCACTCCACATCGGCCAGAACCCGACCCCCGCGCACGACCGACGTGACCTTAAGATGGGACCGAAACCCTGAACCAAACATCACCGGCTATAAGGTATATTATGGCCACACTTCCGGCGTCTACGCGCCTTTGCAGACTGTTGCCGGCACTACCGCGACGGTTGCGGTGGCTAACAATTCGGTTTTTTACTTCGTAGTCACCGCCATCAATTCCGCCGGATTGGAGAGTCCGTTTTCCGCAGAAGTTCAGTGGCCATAAACCATTGGAGGTTCTGGAGCAGCCCGGGGGAGCATCGCAGCCCAGAATATCCTGCTGGCAGCCTTGACGACCCGGCAACGATCTAGCGAAATCGCTTCTCACCGCCGCAAACTTTCCCAAGGGGTCTTGAAGTGGGGATCGACATCGGTCGGGCCGGCTGGCACCTTCGCGGCAATTTCGAGTTGCTCGAGCGCGCCGTCGCGCTCGCGTTCCTCGATCGGCGGAGGGGGTGGGATTCGAACCCACGAGGGCTTGCGCCCTGCCGGTTTTCAAGACCGGAGCCATCAACCGCTCGACCACCCCTCCGAGTTCGCGCGTACCGCACCGTATTGTGCCATCGCGCGACCCCGCTTGCACCTGCACTTTCACTTGTACAGCTCTGGAATAACGGAGAGGGCAGCCGAATTTAGAGTGCAAGTGCAAGGATAAATGGACAATCCCGTCTGTTCACGTGAACGTGTGCCGCATGGACCCGCCCAGCGGACAAGCAGATGCGGATCAGACACTCGACCCGCTGATGGCGCGGCCGCTTCGCCCGCCGATCCACGGCCGCGGCGCATCCGCCAACCCGCCTAACCGTTTCGAGGCCCTTGCGATCGA
>JACDGM010000052.1 GCA_013815325.1 Chthoniobacterales bacterium | reverse complement strand
TGTTTTCTGTCAGGCGCACGACGTGGACAATCTCTACGTAGTCGACGGCAGCTTCTTCTGCTCGAGCGGCGCGGTGAATCCATCGCTCACGATCGCAGCCAATGCGTTGCGCGTCGGAGACCACATTTTCGAGCGGCTCGGCACTTAGCGTCGAGCAACTAAAGTCCGCATGAGGCGATCCGCTGGTCCGCCGAGCGCTCCCTATTGCGCGATTGTGCTGGCCGTCGCATTGCCATTGTCGCTGCGCGCCGCCGCCGAGGTGACGGGGATTGAATTGAATGTCTCCGATCTTCCTCGAGCCATCGTTTTTTACTCTGAGGCGCTGCAATTCCAAATCGGGAATGGGACAACGCGCGAGCGTGTCTACGCCTCGGCGAAGAGTCGTTGATTCTGCGAAAGTCAGAACCGGTTGGCCGCACGAGCGCGCGGGAATTGCCGGCCAACGACGTCTCCTTTCAACACATCGCCATCGTGGTCGGCGATATCGACGCCGCTTTTGCGCAACTCCAACGGCATCACTCGCGGATTGTCTCGGCAGGCGTGCAGACTTTGCCCGATTGGAATTTCGATTCCGCGCGCATTCGCGCCCTCTACTTCCGCGACCCAGATGGCCACTTTCTCGAGCTGATCCAATACCCGGCGAACAAAGGCGAACCGCGCTGGCATCGCCGCGACGATGCGCTTTTTCGCGGGATCGATCATTCCGCCGTGGTCGTGCGCGACATGGAGCGCAGTCTCGCATTTTACCGCGACCAGCTTGGCTTCACCGTCCTCGGCAACAGCTTCAACTATGGCAGCGAACAGGAGCTGCTGAGCGGCGTGAAAGGCGCGCGCGTTCGCATCACCAGCTTGCGCGGTGCGAAGGGGCCGGGTTTGGAGCTTTTGCAATATGAGGCGCCCGGTTCCTCAGAACTGCTCGGCGAGGGAGTGTCGCCTAACGACCTGTCGCGATGGGCAGGTCAATCTGCGAACGACCCGGCGCGATTTGGTTCATGAGCGACGCGATCCCGATGGACACGCTTTCCTCCTCGAGCACAGATCGAGCGGCGCTGCGCAAAGCGAGTACGCGCTCGAAGCTTTGCGCCAACACTGGCCGCGCTACCTGATGGAAGGTGCGGAGCTCGGCATCTTCATGATCGCCGCTCTGTGGCTCGCCCTGCTGCTCGAGCACCCGCGCTCGCGTTTGCACAAAGCAATTGCCTCGGCGCTTCTCCGTCGGTTTTTCTTCGGCCTCGGAATAGGGCTCACCGTCGTGTTCCTGATTTATTGCACATGGGGCCGGCAATCGGGCGCGCAGTTCAATCCTGCGGTCACGCTCGCCATGCTTTCACTGCACTGCATCCAACCGTGGGACGCGTTCTTCTACATCATCGCGCAATTCATCGGCGGTCTTCTCGGCGTCGTCATAGCGGCGACGCCGTTTTGGAAAGCGAGCGGGCACAAGGATGTGAAGTTTGTCGTGACAGAGCCGGGCAAGCCCGGTGTCGCGGTGGCGTTCGCGGCCGAGTTCGTGATTTGTTTCTTCCTGATGGCCGCGCTACGGCTGGTTTATCAAAGCGATCTGCTCAAGCCATCAATCGGATATTTCGCCGGATTGCTCCTGCTGATTTACATCACCTTCGAGTCACCACTTTCCGGGATGAGTCTGAACCCGGCGCGTACCGTTGCTTCCGCAATTCCGGCGAGAAGCTGGAACGCGATCTGGATTTATCTCGTCGCTCCGCCGTTGGCGATGTGGCTCGCCGCGCTATTGTTTGGTTAGGAACCCGGCGCCAAGAGAATCTACGGTTGCTTCTCGAACTTCATCGCGGCGCCGTTCATGCAATAGCGCAAGCCGGTCGGCTCCGGGCCGTCATCGAAGACATGGCCGAGGTGACCGCCGCAGCGTTCGCACAACACTTCGGTCCGCGTCGAGAAGAACGATTTGTCCACTTTGGTCTCGACTGCCTCATTCGAGATCGGCTGGTAGAAGCTCGGCCAGCCCGTTCCCGAATCGAACTTCGCGTCGGAGCTGAAGAGCTCTTTGGCGCAGGCCGCGCATTTGAAGAAGCCGTGCTCGTGCACCTTGTTGAGCTCGCTTGCGAACGGCCGCTCGGTGCCCTGTTGCCGCAGAACACGGTACTGCTCGGGTGTGAGTTGCTTCCTCCACTCAGCATTGGTCTTTTCGATTTTGTCACTCTTCATATTGATCTTTGTTTTGAAATGCTTTCGACTTATTCTCGCCACTTCGACGCCTTGGAAATGAAGAGCAGCCCTGTTTTCGGCACGCGGAGGAAACCCGCAATCACGCCTTTTAATCCGATTGTCGAGCCGACGCTGAGTTGGAATTTCTCGTCATCGCTCAGCGCGTAGAAGTCGCGCTTTTTCTTGGCGCTTTCCAGAGTCAAAACGCTTTGGATCAAACCGAGATGGGAGAAGGCTTGCGGGAAGTTGCCGAGGAACTCGCCGGTCTCTGGATCGATCTCTTCCGAATAAAGCCCGAGCGGACTAGCCAGCTTGATCATGCGCTCGAGCAACTCCTCGGCTCGCGCGAGATGGCCTTCGCGAATGAGGTGATTGATCCACCAAAAGCTGCAGATCAGGAACGCGCCTTCTTTGCCCACTTTTTCCTCACTTCGGTAGAGCAGCGGGCCGCGCGCCAGTTTCTGCTCGAGGCCGTGCCGGGTAACTGTAGCGATGTGTTCGTCGAGAAAGCCGGTTGTAAAAGCGAGCATCGTCGACGCATCGAGCGCCGGTTCGTCGAACTTGGCGGAAAGCTGCTTGCGTCCGTTATCTTCGAGCAAAGCTCGATCGTGCACCTCGCGCTGAATCTCCGCGCAGATCTTTCCCAGCTTGCCCTCTTTATCGCCAAGCAAGACGCGCGCACGTTTCAGCGCTACCCAGCACATGATCTTGCCGTAGGTGAACTGCGACGTGTCGCGCTCTTCCCAAATGCCGTTGTCTTCCTTGCGCCAACTGCGCACCGCTTCCTCGGTTAGGCGCTCGAGCATCTCGCGCCTCTCGGCATCGATCTTCCCGCCGGTGTGACGGAAGAAGAAGAATGATTGCAAGACGTGCCCGTAGTTATCGAGCTGGAACTGGTCCTCCGCCGCGTTCCCCATTCGCACCGGTTTGGAATCAGCGAACCCGGCGAGCTGATCGAGTGTCGTCTCCGGTGGAATCGGCACGTCGCACACCGGATAGAGCACGCCGATGGTAGGCGCGTTCTCTTCCGCTTTCTCGCTGCGCTTGATCCATTGCTTAACCGCGAAATCGAGGAACGCTTTCGCCTCGCCCGAATAGCCGAGGCCGAAGAGCGTCTGGATGAAAAGCGCGGTGTCGCGCAGCCAAGTGAAGCGGTAATCCCAATTCGCTTCGCCGCCGATCTGCTCGGGCAACGACGTGGTGGGCGCTGCGACGAAGCCGCCAGTCCGCGCGTAAGTCAGCAACTTCAACGTCACAGCGCTGCGACGGACCATCTTCTCGTGCGGGCCGCGATAATAGTTGAACAAATTCCACTCGCGCCAAAAGGAAGCCGTAATGCGCAGCCAACGCCGGATTTTCTCGATGTCGGGCAAAGGCCGCGCGCTCGTGTAATCCAGCACGGCGAAAAACGGCCGGTCGCGTTCGACTCTGAAGCTTGCGCTCAGATCGCCGTCGCTTTCGGTCATCGGTGTATTTGTGAAAAGCGTCGCCTCATCGAGCGCGAAGGCGGTGGCGCTTTGCTCGCGCCAGCGCGCGAGTTTACGCGCGTAATCGGGGCGGGCGCGCACCCGCATTTCCATTTCCACCGGCGCGCCCGACTCCCACTCGACCAGCCGGACCAGTTTGGAGGTTTCGTGCAGCGTAGTAAAATCGTAAAACCGCGCCTTCGTCGCGCGCGCGATGACGAAGAAATCGGTCAGCCTAACGACTCCGGTCCGGGTCGAGAATTTGGTTTCGAAGATTGCGCTGTTCTCCAGGTAACAGCGTGCCACTTCGAATTTCTCGTTAGGGCAGATCGTGAAGTCGCCGCCTTTCTCATCATCGAGCAAGCGGTTGAAAACCGGCGCGGCATCGAAGGCCGGCAAACAGAGCCAGTCGATCCCGCCGTCTGGGTTGATCAGGGCGGCAGTCTCGCAATTGCCGATGATCGCGTAGTCGCGGATCGGCGTCATCGCCGCCAGCCGCCGGCTGCAGCGCTGAGCGCACAGAGCAACGCCGCGCGCGAACAAACCATGCGTCTTCATGTGCAGATGAGAGTCGTTCCGGAATGCAGTTATTTCATGCCGGGAATAAGCATGCCCGCCATCTCTCGTACCTTCTGACGATACACCCGCTGCAACACAGAGAGTGCTGGCGTTGGAGTTTTCCACTGGCCACATCATGCTCACATCGTTACCTATCATTCCGTGGCGGAAGTGGATTTCGAGCAACTGGTGCAGGACTTTTATCAGCCACTTTATCGCTTCGGCATTTCCTTATCCGGAATGAATCTGATGCCGGCGACCTCGTGCAGCAGACGTTCCACACTTGGGCGACCAAAGGTCATCAACTGCGGGATACAGCTAAAGTGAAACCTGGTTGTTCACCACCTTGTATCGCGAGTTCCTCGCGCGGAAACGCCACAGCGATCGCTTCCTTGAGACCGAAGAGACCTCTACTGTGGTCGAGCCGCTCCACCTCGCGCCGTCGGTGATCGACACGCTCGATGCCGCGATCCTGCAGAAGGCGTTGCATGCGCTCCAAGACCGCTATCGTGCGCCGGTGACATTGTTTTACATGCAGCAGCATTCGTATCGCGAGATCGCGGAAATCCTGGGCATCCCGATCGGCACGGTCATGTCGCGCATCTCACGCGGAAAGGCCGAGCTGCGTAAGGAATTGAGCGATGTGGCTGCCGTTGAGAGTTCCAAGATCATTCAAGTAGAGGGAGGGCAGAGTCATGGATAGCGCTGAGGCTCGTTCGCTTCTAAGTCTCTATCGCGCCGATGATTCTGCGGCCGACGGTGCGCGCCTCGTGGAGGTGCTCGGGCAAGTGAAGGCTGATCCCGAGCTAGCGCGATGGTGGAGCGACGAACAGGAACTCGACCGCATCATCGCGTCGAAGCTTGCCACGACGCACGTGCCCGCGGGTCTAAAGGCGCGTATTATTTCGAGGGCAGAGCCGCGTCCGACTGCAATCCGGCCAACTTGGAGCCGGGCGCCTCTCTTAGCGGCGGCAGCCATCGTCGCGCTGGCGGTGCTCTTCAGTTCGTGGCGAGGCCCGTTTCAGCCGGCGCTCTCGATCGCGGATTATCGCGATGAGATGGTGAGCTTTGTGAAGGTCGCACCGAGCCTTGAATTGGAATCTTCCGACATGGGGCGCGTGAAGGATTTCCTCGCCAGAGCCAATGCACCTGCGCAATTCAACGTGCCGAAAAGGTTGCAGAAGTTCGATCCGATCGGTTGCCGAGTGCTGCGCTTCCGCGGCGAAGACGTCTCGCTGATTTGTTTCAAAATCGGCGGCGAAAGCCTCGCGCATCTGTTCGTCACAAATCCGAAAACCGTTTGGACTGGCGCGCGCGGGTCTGCCCCGGTTTTCGCGTCGAAACAAGGCTGGATGACAGCAAGCTGGACCGAAGATGGACAAGCTTATCTGCTCGCAGTAAAAGGCGATCGCGCCGGCCTGGAGAAGTTTCTCAGCACATCGTGATTAACCAAGAAAGATGGCCGCCCCCGTAAAACGGCGAGCGCGAAAATCGCTTCCGCTCCCGTGAAACGCGAGGCGGAAGGCTTGCTCGCAGGTTACTCGAAAACAACGCGGCCACTCGGCGGCTACGCGGCACTTGTTGGAGTCTTTACCGTCGTGTTAGCGGGTGCGCTCGCCGCCGCGAAGGAGAGCGAGGACGAGTTGCCGAAGCTTAGCTGGAGCGACCTTCTCCTCTTCGGGATCGCCACACACAAGCTCAGCCGCATCGCGACGAAGGATCTTGTCACAAGTCCATTTCGCGCCCCATTTGTAAAGTTCAAGGGATCGGCTGGCGCCGGCGAAGTCGACGAAAAAGCGCGCGGCGAAGGTCTGCAGGAAGCCGTCGGCGATCTGATTACCTGTCCGTATTGCATCGCGCCGTGGATTGCGTCCGCGATCGTGTTCGCAGCGCAACGCGCACCACGCGCGACGCGCCTGCTCGGCGGGATCTTCGCAATCGCTGCAGGCTCAGATTTTCTGAATCAGATCTACGCGAAAACGAAGGAGTGAGGCAGCATCGAAACTTCCCCGAGTTGGTCGGTTGACGGTGATGATGTTCGCGAGTCCTGCAAAGCGCCGCGCAGACATTGCCGAGATGCCAGATTTAATCCGCCCCTTCCGCCAGCTTTGCCAGGCTTGCGGTGAGATGATTGGCCGTGTGTCTGCGAGGATAGAAAATTCGCAGGACACGGTTTGCTTTTCGTTAGGCTGATCGGAGCTGGCCCGGATCTGCGGGAGAGACGCGTTGCTTCTGCGCCTAACCGATCTACTGTGGCGGCCTGTGTCTTTCAACAACTTCGGGCTTTCCCAGGAAGTCGTGCGGGGAACACAGGCGATGGGTTTTTCCGATCCGACGCCGGTCCAGCTCCGCGCTTTCCCAATCGTCCTCTCAGGTAAAGATTTAATCGGCACCGCTCAAACCGGCACGGGCAAAACCGCGGCATTCGCGCTTCCGATTCTCACTCTGCTGGCCAAACACGGCGCCTTCCGCTGCCTCGTGCTCGAGCCGACGCGCGAGCTGGCGGCGCAAGTCGAGACGGCCTTTCGCGATTACGGACGCTTCACCGATCTCCGCGTCTCGGTCGTGCACGGCGGGGTCGGCTACGGCAAACAACGCGAGGAGGCCGCGGCCGGCACGGACGTCGTCTGCGCGACGCCCGGCCGTTTGCTCGACCTGCTTGAGCAACGCACTCTCAATTTCCGCGATGTGAAAATCCTCGTGCTCGACGAAGTCGATCGCATGCTCGACATGGGTTTCTTGCCGGACGTGAGGCGGATCGTGGAGCACATCTCGACCGACCGGCAGACGCTCCTGTTTTCCGCGACCTTACCGCCCGAGATCGAGCGGTTGGCTGCCTGGGTTTTGCGCGAACCGGAGATTGTGGAAATCGGCGTGCGCCGTTCGCCGGCCGAGACGGTCACGCACGCGGTTTATCCCGTAGCGGCAGAGCAAAAATTCGATCTTCTCATGGCGCTGTTGGAACGCACCAACTACGACAGCGCGCTGATTTTTTCCCGGACGAAGCATGGCGCCGATCGCATCGCGCATCAGTTGAAGCAGGCGCAACACGCGGTCGCGGTTTTGCACTCGAACCGGACGCAGCGGGAACGTGTCGAAGCGCTCGAGGGTTTCAAATCGGGCAAATACGAAGTGATGGTCGCGACCGACATAGCCGCGCGCGGCATCGACATCGCGGGGGTGAGCCACGTCATCAATTACGATGTGCCGGAGCATCCGGAAGATTACGTGCATCGCATCGGGCGCACTGGGCGCGCGCAAAAAGTCGGCGATGCTTTTACGCTCATGAACGGTGAAGAGCTGCCTTCACTGCACGCGATCGAGCGCTTCATCGGACAGAAAATTCCGCGCCTGAAGCTCGACAACTTCCCTTACATTTACACCGTCCTCTTCGAGCCCGAATCAGCCAGCGGCGGCAAGCGCGCGATCGGCGGCGGCCGCACCCATCGCGGGTACTCGTTTGGCCGCCGACGTCGTTAGGGCCTAACGAATCGCTTCTTCACGTCTGTCATCCTGAGCGAAGCGAAGGACCTCTCAGTTGCAATCCCCGCCTGGCGTGAAAGAGCGACTGATTGTTGCACCTGCGAGATCCCTCTCCGCGCTGCGCCGGATGGGCATGACAGGAGCCGGCTGCTCACTTCGCCGCCGTCCAGCGGTCGACCCAGTCGTTCACCGTCTTGTACCAGAGGCGGCTGTTTTGCGGCTTGAGCACCCAGTGCCCTTCATCAGGGAAGTAGAGCATTTCCGAAGGCACGCCGAGGCGCTGCAACGTGGTGAAGAGATCAAACCCCTGCGAAACATCGAGCCGAAAATCGAGCTGCCCGTGCACCACCAGGGTTGGCGTCTTGAATTTCTCCGCGAAAAGAGCGGGCGACCATTTGCGATAAAGCTCGCGTTGTTTCCACGGCGGACCTTTGAATTCCCACTCCGGGAACCAAAGTTCCTCAGTCGTGCCGTAAGCCGACTCGGTGTTGAAGACGCCGTCGTGCGTGACGAGGCATTTGAACCGAGCGGTGTGGCCGAGAATCCAATCGATCATGTAGCCGCCGTAGCTCGCGCCCAACGCCGCCTCGCGATTTTTATCGATAAAGGGGAAAGTTTTTTCTGCGTAATCGAGGCCCTTCATCAGGTCGACGAATGGCGTCCCACCCCATTGCCCGATCACCCCTTCGGTAAACTTCTCGCCGTATCCAGTTGAGCCGCGCGGATTAATCATAACCACAACGTAACCATCAGCAGCGAACAACTCCGGGTTCCAACGGAACGACCAGTCGTCACCCCACGCGCCTTCCGGCCCGCCGTGGATGAGAAACTTGACCGGATACTTTTTGCTCGCATCGAAGCCCGGTGGCTTGACCAGAAATCCCTGCACCTCTGTGCCGTCGGCCGCTTTGAACTGATACGGTTCCAGCGGCTGCATCGCGATCTGCGCCAGCGCCGCGTCATTCACGTGCGTCACGGGCACCGGCTCGCTTTTTTGCGAAACATCAATCCGCCAGATTTCGTTAGGCGATTGGATCGAGTTGCGGCTGAAATAGACAAACTTTCCCTCCGGTCCAAGAGCGAGATCGTCCGCATGCAGTCGTGCAACTTCGATCGGCTCTGCCACGTCAAGCGGGAGATGGTAGATCGGCGCCTCGCCGTGATCTTCGGCGCTGAAATAAACCGATTTCGAATCGGCGGCCCAGGTGAAACTCCCAACCCAGCGGTCGAAAGCCTCCGTCGCGATCCGAATTTTACCCGAAGCCCGATCGTAAATCGCGAGGGTAAAGCGATCGCTCTCGTAGCCGCCGCGCGCTTGTGAGAGCCAGGCGATCGATTGCCCATCGGGCGAATAGCGCGGGGTCGAGTCACTGCCGGGGCTGGTCGAAATTTTCTTTGGTTCTCCGCCCGTGAGGGGGACAAGAAAGATTTCGTTGTTCGTGCTCGTCGCGCCGACTTCATCGATGTTGCTCGTGTAAGCGATCTCCACTCCGTCCGGCGAAATCGTGTACATGTCCGAGCCGCCTAACGAAAAGGGCGGGACGTCGTGATCGCCCGGGGTGAGATCGCGCGGCGGGGTCGTGGTCGCCTCGGCGCTGGCGACGAAAAGATGGCTGCGCTTGAATTCCGAGTAGGCGGTCCAATGCCGATAGAGCAAATTCTTGAAAATTTTCGCTTTCACCTTGCTCTTCTTCAGCGCCTCGTCGCGCTGCTGATTGCAGGCGTCGTCCCTGCAATCGGGATAAACCGAAGAAACAAAGAGAAGATTCTTCCCGTCGGGCGACCAGATCGCGCCGTCAGCGCCGCTCGAAAGTTTCGTCACTTGCTGCGGCGCGCCAGTCAGTTTTCCGGCCGCAGGATCGAAGCCACAGATCCAGATCTGCGACGGATCGGTCGCCTTGGACGTGAAGATGATTCGTTTTCCATCAGGTGAAAATCGCGGCCGCTCTTCCTCGTTAGGCGAATCATTCAAGCGACGCGCTTCCCCGCCTTTCGCGGGCACGATCCAGAGGTGCGCCTTCTTTGTGTTCTCCTCGAGGTTCACGTCCTGCGCAGCGAAAAGCACCCAATTTCCATCGGGGGACGGAATTGGCTCCGTAAGGCGTTTCAGCGCCATCATGCCTTCAAAAGTAAACGGACGTTTGCCGTCGAGTTCGTTAGGCGACGCCGTCAGTGCTATCGGAATGACAAAGGCGAAAAGAGCAACCAAAAGGAGAGATCGTTTCATGATGGTTACGACTTATCGGCGAAAAACCAGCCTTTGCGAGACGCTCTTACCCGCAATCCGCCGGCGCGGTGGACGCCTGATCATGGACCTGCGGAAGCAAGTCCCTCCGGAGGGAGTTGCTTCCGTGGATTGACTCTCGCCGCCGCACTGCGCGACACTCTCACGATGGAATGCCCGATGAACCACGAGCGCACGCCGCAATATTACGGCGACTACCTCGGAATCGAGCGGCTCCTCGAGCTGCAAAAGCCGCTCAGCCTCAAGGAAGGCAAGCTCATCGCGCACGATGAGATGCTCTTCATCATCATCCATCAAGCCTATGAGCTTTGGTTTAAGCAAATCCTGCACGAGATCACGGCGTGCGGCGAAGTACTGAGCAAACCGGAAGCGGACGACGACGGGCCCGATATGAACGTCGTGGTGCATCGCTTCAAGCGGGTCGTCGAGATTTGGAAGCTACTCAATCACCAGGTCGACGTGCTCGAGACGATGACGCCGCTCGACTTCCTCGAGTTCCGCGAGCTGCTCCACGGCGCCTCCGGGTTCCAAAGCAAACAATTCCGCGAGATCGAAGCATCGTTAGGCCTGCGCATGGAGAGCCGCTTCCGGCCCGACTACTACAAGCACACCGAGCTGGGAGGCTTTAACGAAAAGGATTGTGCCGAGATCAACGAGTTCGAGCAAAAGCCCAGCATCTTGCAGATGGTCGAACGCTGGCTGGCGCGAGCGCCTTTTTTCCAGGAGGAATTTTGGAGCGACTGGAGCGAAATCTCCGCCGGGTCCGCGCAAAACGGGGCGTCCCCCTTTTGGCAACGCTATCGCACACTATACGAGCAGAGCCTCTCCGAACGCGACGACAAACCCGATTTGTTAGGCAAATTCGACGGCATTTTTTTCCAGAGCGGCTGGGGGCCTTTTCGGCCAGCTGCTTTGCGCGCAGCGCTCTTCATCATGCTTTACCGCGATGAGCCGCTCTTTCGCCTGCCCTTCGCCCTCCTCAACTCCCTCATCGAGATCGATGAGCAGCTTGCCACTTTCCGCTACCGCCACTTGCAGATGGTTCGGCGCATGATCGGCACCCGCGTCGGCACGGGCGGGAGCAGCGGAGAACAATACCTTCAGGGAGCGGTCAATCGGAATTACATCTTCAAGGAACTCGCCGGCGTCATCACCTTCCTGATCGAGCGTTGCCATCTGCCAGCGCTCCCCTCGCGCCTCCATCGCGCGCTTCGTTTTAACTTTAACGATCGTTAGAAGACGGGGCTGGCCTGCAGACACAAAAAGCGGTTGGCCTCTTAACCGATTATCTGAGATCGACCTTTGCCGCCCTTCCGATCCGACCCGACGCGCCATCGTCGATCGGCTCAGCCGCGCTCCGGCCACGGTAAATCAGTTGGCGGAGCCCTTCGCCATGTCGCAGCAGCCGGTCTCCAAGCACCTCGCCTACCTGGCAAACGCCGGCCTGATCGAACGCCAACAAGACGGGCGCCAAAATTACCGCGCATTTAAAACCTGGCGCCCTCCGCAAGGTTTCCGAGTGGGCGGAAGGTTATCGCCAGGTCTGGGAGGCGAACTTCCAACGTCTCGATGATCTGCTCGTCGAGATGAAAGCGACGCGCCTGCAGAAGTAGGCCAGCAGCATCTCAAACATCAGTGAAATCAGCAGCCAAAAAAACCGCAAAAAAAACCAAACCATGAAAACAACCGATACGTTCAAAGTAACCACCTCCGGCGAGCGCGAGATCGTGATGACACGGGACTTCGAAGCGGCGCCCGACCTCGTTTTCGACGCCCTTACCAAACCCCAACTGGTGCAGCGCTGGCTCCTCGGCCCGCCTGGTTGGTCGATGCCCATTTGCGAGATCGATCTGAAAGTCGGCGGCGCCTGGCGTTACATCTGGCGCAATGACGGGGAGGGCCACGAGTTCGGGATGCACGGTGAGTATCGCGAAATCGCGCGCCCCCAGCGAATCGTCCATACCGAGATCTTTGAGGAAGGCGAATCACTCGTCACCTCTGCCCTAACGAATAAAGGTGGGACGACGACCCTGACGATGACGATGTGTTTCGAGTCGCGCGAAGCTCGCGATGGAGCGCTCGAATCCGGCATGGCGGACGGAGTGGCCACGAGTTACGACCGTCTGGAAGAAATGCTCGCCTCGGGAAATAGTTAGGTCGTTAGGCGCGAGCGCCTCGGCCCGGGTGATCCGCTGGCACGGAATTGGGTTGCTTTTTCCTCGGCAGGTCGAGTAAAAAGGGGGGATGAATCTTGGTTCCGTCGAGGTGAACGCGGCGGCGGATGCTTTCACCTCGACCCGCTGGTCGGTCGTGCGCGCTGCTGGCGCCTCGGGAATTTCCTCGGTCCGCGCGCTCGATGCATTGTCCGAGCTCTGCCAGATTTATTGGCGCCCGCTTTATCTTTTTCTCCGCCGTGGAGGAGTAACGCCCGAGGATGCGCAAGATCTGACGCAGGGATTTTTCGCCGAGCTGATTCGCGATCGCACCTACTTCCGAGCCGATCGACAAAAGGGCCGCTTCCGTTCCTTTCTCATAGGGGCGCTGAAGCATTTCGTCGCTGATGCACGCGATCACGAGCGGGCGCAGAAGCGCGGCGGTGGAAAACTTTGTGAGCCGCTCGACGAGGCGACCGTTTGGGAGGCGGAAAGGCAAGTTGCGCGCAACCAGCGTTGGGAGGCACAGCGAGTTTACGACCGCGAGTGGGCCGAAGCCCTGCTCCGGCAGTCGCTCGACCGGCTCGCGCAGGAATGCGCTTTTGCCGGCAAGGCGGCGTTGTTCGAGGCCCTGAGATCGCATTTGTCGTTAGGCATGGAAGAGGCGGTTCCCTACGATCAGCTCGCGATAAAGGTCCGCAGGCCGGCCGCCACTCTGCGCAAGAACGTGGAGAGATTACGCGCGCGCTACGGCGACATCCTGCGCGAGGAAGTGCGTGGGACGGTTTTCGATCCGGCCGAAGTGGATGAAGAACTGCGCTATCTTTGCCAGGCGCTGAATAGCGGGACGTAGGCATGGCTCCAGTTGCCACCGCGGAATCCACGACCTGCGCGGGCTGCGGCGCTGCACTCGACGCCGCTGCATCGGCTGATTTCGGCTGCATGGTTTGCATGCTTCATCTCGCATTCGAAAGATCTGCTGCCGTTTCTGAGGTCGAACATTTAGGTCAATATGTAATCGAGAAACGCGAAGACGGCCGCCCGTGGGAGCTGGGTCGCGGCGCGATGGGCGTGACCTATCGCGCACTCGATACGTCTCTCCGGCGCACGGTGGCGTTGAAACTCATCAAGGCGGATTTCGCGGGGCACGGCTCGGACACGCGCGAGCGATTCATGCGCGAAGCACGCGCGGCCGCGGCGTTGCGCCATCCGAATGTCGCGACCGTTTATCAATCCGGGATCGACGAAGAGAGCGGCCAATGCTTTTACGCGATGGAATTGGTCGAGGGCGAGACGCTGGAAGAGCGCGTGCGCCGTAGCGGCCCTCTCGATATGCCGAGTGTGATCGAGATCGCGCGCCAAATCGCCGCGGCGCTCGCCGCCGCGGAAAAACGTGGATTGGTGCATCGCGATTTGAAGCCGGCCAATGTCATGCTCGCGACCGCGGACGAAAGCGATCAAGCTACGCCCCCAGGTGTAGCGGCGCCCGCCGCGGCGAGCGCATGGCGGAAGACTCTGCGGCTGACACAGCCGCCGCTAGACAAGCCGGCAAGCGTGGTCGTGAAGGTGATCGATTTCGGCCTTGCCAAGGCCTTGGCGGAAACGCCCGACGCCAGAGCTCTGACGCGCGGCGAATTTATTGGGACGCCGGCTTTCGCCAGTCCGGAGCAATTCACAAACAAGTCCGTCGATGTGCGCTCGGACATTTACTCGTTAGGCGCGACGCTCTGGTATTTACTTACCGGTCGCATGCCTTTCGGCGATCGCATTCTGGGAAAAACGGAGGGAAGAGCTGGAGTCGTTAGGCCGCCGATCGAACAGCTAAAGGCCGCTGGTGTTTCTGCGCGTTTCACCTCGCTACTTGTCTCGATGCTCGCGCTCGAGCCGGCGGCGCGACCCGGTGTGAACGAGTTATCTAGAAAGCTCGAAGCGATTCAGAAACCAAAACGAGCAGCGCGCTTGCTCGGCGTCGCGGCCGTCCTGGCCGTGCTGGTCGCATACTTTGCCGCTCCGTTCCGCATCTCTCCCAAGAGCGGTGGCGCCGCGGCCGAAAAAAGCATCGCCGTCCTGCCATTCGAAGACCTCAGCACGGATAACACGAACGCGTTCTTTGCCAGCGGCATTCAGGAAGATGTGCTCGTTGGTCTTGCGAAGATCGCGGATCTAAAGGTCATCTCCCGCAATTCGGTTATGCAGTACCGCGGCACCGGGCGGGACTTGCGTGAGATCGGACGGGCACTCGGAGTGAAGGCAATCCTGGAAGGCAGTGTACGGCGCAACGGAACTCGCGCACGCATCAACGTGCAGTTGATCTCAGCCGACGACGGCGCGCAAATCTGGGCCGAAAATTACGAGCGCGAGATGCGCGACGCTTTCGCCCTTCAAAGTGAGGTGGCGTTGCGGATTGCCTCCGCGCTGAAGGCAAATCTCTCAGCCTTGGAGAGCGCACGACTGCAGCAGGCTCCGACGAAAAACAGCGATGCCTACCTGCGCTTTATCGAGGCAAAAAACCTCTACGAAGACTACCGCAAGTTGCAGCCCGATCTCGAGAAGGCGGAACGACTTTACGAGGAAGCGATCGCGCTTGATCCAGGTTTTGCGCTCGCCTACGCGCGGCTTTCGCAAGTCGAAAACATGTATCATGAAATGTACGACCACACGCCGGCACGCAGGGAAAAGGCGAGAGCGGCGGCGCATGAAGCTCTTCGCCTGCAACCGGACCTGCCGGAAGCGCACATGGCTCTGGCGAACGATTATTGGCGAGCTAATTCGAGCACCGGCGAGATCGACTATGAAAAGGCGCTGGCTGAATTTGCCATCGCGCAGCGCGGGTTGCCTAACGACGCCGAAATCTGTGGCTTGATCGGCCAAGTCCAGCGACACCAGGGGAAATGGGCGGAATCGACCGAACAGTTCAAGAGGGCGGTGTCTCTCGACCCAAACAGCGTCGAGCGCTGGCACCGGCTCTTCTATAACTACGAGCTAACTAAAAATTATCGCGCTGCGGACGAAGCCTCGAGCACACGATCGCGCTCGCGCCGACATCGAGCCAGTGGAGATACGGAGAGCACCGCGCCTTTCTGCACATGCTTCGGAAGGGCGACCTAAATGAAATCGAGCGCATTCCATCTCCCCCTGCGGATGATCCGGCAGGACCGCACACGGAAGAGATGTGGATGATCAAGACTTACCTGCACAAATACGACGAAGCCGAGAAGATTCTGTTGGACGACAAGCGCGAAACGCTCTCGTGGGGGAGCTTGGCCGGAGCGCCGAAGTCTCTCGTCCTCGGCAGAACTTATTTCCATCAGAAGGAGGTCGCAAAAGCGCAGGCGGCATTCGAGGCGGCGCGCCTGGCTCTCGAACGTTCTGTGCAAGCAAATCCGCGCGATCCGGATCAACGCATGTTTCTCGCGGAGGCCTACGCGCGGCTCGGCCGGAAAGAGGACGCGCTCCGCGAGGCCAGACGCGCGGCGGAAATCATTCCAGAAAGCAAAGACGCCTACTTCGGCATCGGACTGCTGACCCATCTGGCGGAGATTTATGTCACGGTGGGTGAGCGCGATCTCGCGTTGCCAATCATTCAGCATTCGCTCGCGAGTCCCGCGGGCCTCTTCGCGAGCGAACTGCGCTTTGATCCCGTCTGGGATCCGATCCGCGCCGACGCGCGCTTTTTGAACCTGATGCAGCAACCAGATCACGTCTTCCGGGTCGCAGCAAAGTGATCAACGGAAGTTAGGCGGCCCGCCTGACTCGGCGCGCAGCCTTCCAGCCTGCGCGAGCTGCGTCCGGGCAAGATGGCCGGCCGCCGAGTCAGTCAGGATGACTACTTCCGGCGTCAGCGTTTTTCGTTGTGCGCAAAATTCTTTGTCACGCGGCCGAAAATTTTCCGAAGGAATGGGAAACGAAATCTATGAAAACAATCTCGCGCCAAGAGAAGATCCATTCCCGTCCTGGTTTTTTCCGTTTACGCCTCGCAACTGCTGGCCTGCTCTTCTTTGCCGCCGCCGGCCTCGCTGCCACTGCGATCCGCCCGCCGAAACTGCCGTGGGCGGTTCCCACGGTAAGAGTGGGTCACTCTCCTGGAGGCGCCGCGCTCGACCCAGCAACGAACACCGTTTATGTCGGCAATGAATTCAGCAACTCGCTTTCATTGATTGACGGCAGCAAATGCAACGCGACCGATTCATCCGGCTGCAAGGCAATCGCGACGATCGATATCGGACGCCAGCCGATTGTCGTTCTTTTCGACCCAACCACTAGGACGGTTTATGTCACGCTCAGAGGCGGTCACAACAACACTATCGCCGTGGTCAACGCAGCGACGTGCAATGCTACGAACACCTCAGGCTGCGGCCACGCGCGAGTTGCTACCGTGACGGTTCCCGGCACGGTTTGCGTTGGTCCGGCCGATGTTTGCGGCCCAGCTGTGCCGGCTCTAGACGCAGCCAATCACTCACTTTACATCGGTGATGCCAAGGATGGGCGGGTCTCGATCGTCAACACGGCTACTTGCAACGGGACGGATACATTAGGCTGCAGCCAATCCCCGGTGCTGGCGGCGACGAAGGGCGATTCCATCGCCATCGATCACTCGAACCACAGCGTCTACGTCTCGGATTTCTCTCGTCAGCTCGTCTCGGTCTTCGATGGCACGACCTGCAACGCGATCGATCAGTCCACCTGCGGCCGGCCACCGGCAGCCACCTTTGCCGAAGACCTCATTCCTCTCGGGCCCGCGGTTGTCGATGAGACCACCCACACCTACTACCTTCCACTGAGCGCTTTCAACGATGTCCTCGACTACGTGGCGGTGATCGACGCCTCCACCTGCAACGCGACTAATACCTCTGCTGTGGAGATACGGCGCCAAGAGTCCAGGTAGGAAGCCTGCCGGAGGGCGTAATCCTCGATCCCGCAACAAAGTCCGTTTACGTCCTCAATGAGGAGTCGAGCACCATCTCGATGTTCAATGGCGCTACCTGCAACGCCATGAACCATTCTGGCTGCCGCGAGCCGGTGAAAGCGCTCACAACCGGCTTCAATCCCGTATTCTATGATTTGAACCTGCAGACCCATACTTTCTACGTGCCAAGTCAGGACACAAACCGCGTCTGGGTGCTGGACGCATCCAAATGCAACGCGAGCGACACAACCGGCTGCACGAAGTTTGCGACCGACACCCAGGTGGGCGCCGCGCCGGTAGGGATCGCGGCCAACCCAGACACAAAGACCGTCTATGTGGCAAACCAGATCGATAATAACGTTTCCGTGATCGATACCAGCGTCTGCAATAAGCAGCATCCTAACGACTGTAACCAGACCTGGCCGGCTATCCCAGTGGGAAATGCACCGCGCTCGCTCGCGATCAACAGAGTCACGGACACCATATATGTTCCTAACCTCGGCGATGGGACCGTCTCGGTAATCGACGGTGACCGCTGCAACGGCATGGAGGTTTCCGGCTGCGGTCAGACGCCCGCGACAACCGCGGTCGGCACTTCTCCTCAGGAGGTCGCGGTCGATGACACAACCAACACGATCTATGTCGTGAATCAGGATGATGCCACCGTTTCCGTGATCGACGGTACTCACTGCAACGGCATGGACACCTCCGGCTGTAATCAGTCCTGGCCGAGAGTGGCGGTTGGCGCCTCACCCCAAGCGCTTGCCGTTAATCCTGACAATCATACCGTTTATGTCGCGAACACTGACGATAACACTGTCAGCGTAATCAACGGCAATGCGGTCGTTGCGACAATCCCTGTTGGGGTGGGGCCGCGTTCCATCGGCATCGTACTCGACAAGAACACACTCTTTGTCGGGAACCGTAGCGACATGACAGTGTCTGTGATCGACGGCTCGACTTGCAACGGTACTAACACGACTGGTTGCGGTCAAACGCCGCCGGCTATTCTCGTTGGCGCCTTTCCGAAGGTCGCTGGGAACGGGAATTACATCGTGGGACGGTCGATTGCGGTCGATCAAAACAAGCACACCGTTTTTGTTCCGGTGATCGGAGACTCCGATGTCGCCGTGCTTGACGGTAACACCTGCACCGCCGCTCACCCCAATGACTGTCACGTGAGAATCGTGCCAAAAAGGATGGGTGGCTGGCCGGTCTTCGCCACGGTCGATGCGTCATCGGGAACCGTTTATGTCTCGGACAACGTCGACGGGACGGTCTCACTCTTCCCGAGCTCGTTGTAACTAAGAGTCAGAAGTCATCTCATAAATGCGATTGGCTGCCATTTATTAGATGGCTCATATGCCCGAACTGGCAAGATGGTTGCCGCGGCTGAGAGTGCAGCGGCGGCTTCGAAAACTTCGGCCGTTGCTTTGATCTGTTACGGCCAGCCGTCCAGAGCGCCTGGAAAAGCGCCCTCCAGATTCCCCAAAGATTTTTTTGGTCACGCGCCCGTAAATTTTCCGAAGGAATAGGAAAGCATAATCATTATGAAAAGATTCCTGTTACGAAATACGCTCCTCATCCTCTGTGCGCTCGCCGTATCAACGGCGCGCGCAGCGACCATCACTTCCACCTACATCGGGCCCATAGAAGGTAACTGGGGTGACCCGGCTAATTGGTCACCGCCTATCGTCCCAAACAATGGTGGTGGCGACACGTTCGCGGTGCGGATCGCGAATGTGTTTCTTACTCTCGATCTGGACGTCGCGGTGAATCGCATCACCTTTGCGCCGGGCGATTCAGTGATCTTCGGCGGCGATGCGCCGCTCCTACTGTGCGTTGATCATGATTTCTCCTCATTGCGTACGAAAGTCGGCACGGGCGGCATTCCCTATTTCTTTGCCGATACGAAGGACGTAACAGGAGACCTTGGTGATCTTGCCGATTTCTCCGGAACAACACTGAACTCGGGCTATGCCTATGTCGTGGCGGCCAGCGCCGGACGAACCGCTACGCTTAAATTTAACGGCGCTAACATTGTCAAAAACAACGCCGGTATCCAGCTAGCAGGCGCGGGGACGCGCGTAGTGGATGAAAACGGACGGGATGCTCTCGAACACTTCCGGCACAATCTCCTCGGTGGATATTTCGACTTGGAAGTCGGTCGCGATTTCATGACCGAAGGCTCTTTCGTCAATGAAGGCGAAGTCGTCATCTTCGCGACAGATCCGGACTTCATTTCCGGCGATGTGACGACGACATTGACTATCAATGGAGATTACACTGGCATCGGATATCCACTCGATCCAATTACCAACAAAGGAGTTGTATCCCTCTTAGCGGCCGGCCCTGTCGGTGACGCCAGAATGGTAATCAACGGAGCTTTGACTAACTACGACAGTGACACCCAGACATTGCACAAAACCGCTTTTGCCTGGGAAGCGGCTAACGGGGCCAGTGCCACCACGCGACTTCTCGGCGGCGACAAGGCGCTCGACATTGTGACCAGCAAAGCTTCGCTCATTCTGTTCGGTCCTAACACCGGCTTCCGCGACAGCAGTGGACGGAACGCCCTGCGCCATCTCGCGACGAGCGCGCGCCTCCTCATTGGCGACCGCAATTTCACCACGGCGGGATCCTTTACCAGCACCAGCCGGCTCAGTATTTTCGGCGGCACACAAATGATCGTGCGGGGCGATTTGTCGATTCAAAGCGGCTTCCTCGCACTGTGGCCGAAGACCGGTTATGCCTTCGCGGGTGAGCCCGGTTTTCCGACCGACCCTGCTTATCTCAATGCAAATCTGCTCGTCAGGAAAGCCTTCGATTTACCGGCGGCCAGCATCCTGCGTTTTCACATTTTCGACACCAATACTCTTGCCACTCTGACCGTGCGCCGGACCGCTACGATCGCCGGAGTGCTGCAGATGGCGGTCGATGACGTTTCCGTTATTTCACCCAGCGACAGTTTCACCCTCCTGACGGCAAAGCAGATCAGCGGGCAATTTTCCAATGTCGCCAGCGGAGGCCGGGTGGACGCCTTTGTCGGCTTCGATGTCGACAACAACCCGATCGGTGATCCTCTCGGTAGCTTCCTCGTGACTTATGACAACACCACTTTGGTCTTGAGCGACTTTCAGCCGGCAAACAATTCGTCGTCGAGCGAGAGCCGGAAGCCGGCCGTCCGAAGAAATTGGGTTGATAAGCGATCGTCGCCCGATCGAGGAGAGGAGTAAGCACACGTTAGGCACCGCTTGCGCCCTCCCTCCGCGCGGGCGGTGCTTTGTTGTTTTCATTTTTCGAACGAGGATGCGACGTGTCGAGGATTTCTGCGCCTGACAGCTTTATCGTGCTCTATGAGTTTGATTTCTTTGGCAATCCTATTGGAGATCCCCATAGGCAGCTTCCTCGTGACCTACGACGCGACAACTCTGATCCTCAGCGACTTCCAGCCTGTAACTGGCGCTCTTAGCCTAGGCCCAGCAGTCAGACAACAGGGTGACCCGATAGGCCGTGAGTTGGGCGAACGACCGAATCGCTTTTTTACTTAAACGCTCAATTCCTCCATGAGTGATCCGTTAATTATTTCGAAATAGGCTTGCACGGCCGGCGCGCTCCGCTCACGATGCGGCCGAGCCCTCCGTGAAACCGCACTCCTTTCTCGCTGAGCTGCGACGGCGCAACGTGTACAAGGCAGCAGTCGCATATGCTGTTTTTTCGTGGCTGCTGATTCAAATTGCGACTCAGGTTTCCCCTTTTTTCGAAATCCCCGAGCTGGGCTGTCCGCCTGGTTATTTTGCTCCTCGTCCTCGGCACTCCTTTCGTGGTCTTTTTTGCCTGGGCTTTCGAGATCACCCCGGAAGGAATCAAGCGCACCGAAGAGGTGCCTCCTGGGGAATCGATCACGCACCGCACCGGCCGCAAGTTGATGGTGGCGATCGCGATGATCGTCGCCATCGCCCTCGCCATTGAGGCCTTTCATCTGGCCCGGCGGACGCCGCTGCCCGGCTCTGCAAAATCTGCGCAAACCGAGTCCGTCGTGCCGGAGAAAAGCATCGCCGTCTTGCCCTTTGAGAACCTGAGCGATGAAAAAGGAAGCAACTACCTGGCAGACGGCGTGCAGGATGAAGTGCTGACCAATCTCGCGCACATCGCGGATTTGAAGGTGATCAGTCGCACCAGCGTGATGCAGTACAAGGTCGGCACACCGCGCAATCTGCGCGAGATCGGCCGCCAACTGGGCGTGGCTCATATTCTCGAGTGAGCGGTGCGCTGTGTCGGCAAGCAGGTGCGAATCAGCGCGCAATTAATCGATGCCCGCACCGACCTACATAAGTGGGCGGAGAAATACGACCGGCCGTTGGACGATGTGTTCGCCATCCAGAGCGAGATCGCCAAAACGATCGCCGATCAGCTGCAAGTGGAAATTGCTCCCAATGAAAAAGCTGCGATCGAGGAGCGGCCCACGACCGATCTGGCTGCTTTCGATCTCTACATTCGCGCTGAAAAATTGCTCCTCAGCACTTCCTTCAGCACACGGGGAAAAGAAAACATCGCAAACGCGATCGCGCTCCTCGATCAGGCCGTGGCGCGGGATCCTCATTTTCTCTTCGCCTGGTGCCAGCTCGCCACGGCCCACGACGCGCTCTATTTCCTGGGCTTCGATCATATCCCGGCGCGGCTTTCGTTAGGCGACCGCGCCGTCGCCACGGCCTTGCGGCTCAAGCCTGATTCCGGCGAAGCCCATCTCGCCCGGGCACGCCACCTCTACCAGGGTTATCTCGACTACGAACCGGCGCTGGCCGAGCTGGCCATCGCGCGCCAGGCTTTGCCAAACGATGCCTCGGTCTTTGCCCTGACCGGATACATTTACCGGCGACAGGGCCGCTGGGATGAGTCCACTCACAACCTCGAGAACGCACTCGCGATTGATCCGCGCAATTTTTACACGCTCCAGCAGCTCTCCTTGAGTTACAATCTGCTGCGCCGTTACCCCGAGATGGCGGCCACCCTCGATCGCGCCCTCGCGATCGTGCCTAACGACATCGACACTGGCCTCACGCGCGCCGAGGTGGATCTCAGCTGGCGCGCTGACCCGCGGCCCTTGCACGCGATGATCTACAACCTCCTCGGGCAGAACCCGGCGGCCGCGACCGACCTTGCGGCTGCGTGGCTTTTTCTTGCTCTCAGCGAGCGTGATTTCCCCGCCGCCGCTCGCGCCCTCGCCGCGCTCAAGGATGAACCGTTCGGCGTCGATGCGATCCAACTTAGCCGCACGTTTGGAGAAGGCCTCACCGCTCGGGCGCGCGGTGATGCCGCCGCCGCCCAGGCTGCCTTCGCAGCGGCGCGCGCCGACCAGGAAAAGGTCGTTGCGGCGCAGGCGGATTATGGTCCTGCGGTATGCATCCTCGGCGTGATCGACGCCGGCCTTGGTCGCAAAGAGGATGCGATCCGCGAGGGCCGTCGCGCGGTTGAATTGCTTCCTCTCCAGCGCGATCCGATCAACGGCGCGCACATGATCGAGTTTCTCGCTGTGATCTATGCCTGGACCGGCGAGGTGGACCTTGCCTGCGAGCAACTCGAGGTCGCGATCAAAATTCCGGGGACGTTGAGCTACGGGCAACTGCGGCTCTATCCATTTTGGGATCCGTTGCGCGGGAACCCGTGCTTCGAGAAGATCGTCGCTTCGCTCGCGCCGAGCGGCTCCCGGTAGCGGCGAGCGCGTGAGCCCTAGATTTGGTTTCCGTTCCGGCCGCACGAGAGCAGAGCTCGCTTTCTATGGCTGACGCAACAATCGAAATCATCAAGAACGGGCCTTACATCGTGAAGGGCGAAGTGGAACTAAGCGATGCGGACGGCAACGCTTATCCGGCAGAGAAGCGGATGGCGTTTTGTCGTTGCGGCGCTTCGACGGAGAAGCCGTTCTGCGATGGCACCCACTCAAAGATCGGCTTTCAGTCCGCTGAAAAAGTTGTCCCGGAATCGGCGGAGTGCTAGCGTTTCGTTAGGGAGGGATTGGCAGGAGCCAAAGTAGAGACCTTCGGTAGTGACACTGCGATAGAGCGTGCCCGGCCAGCCGGAAGAGGTTGCCTCCTGTTATGTTTTTCTTGCCTCGCATGACGCTTCCTATATGACTGAGCAGGTCTTGCACCCCAACGGAGGAACGGTTGTTAAGAAAAACATGGGAAAAGAAGAAAACACAGCAACGCAGAAGGCTTTCGGCGAAGCCATCAACAGTGGGAAGTTTTACCAGTTTACCGACCTGATGACGGCGGACGTGGAGGATCACGATCCGGCGCCCGACCAGGGAGATGGGGCGGAGGGGTTCATTGCGTTCTTCACGAAATTTCGCGAAGCGTTTCCCGATCTCGAAGTTGCGGTCGAAAAGATGGTGGCCAATGACGACTGCGTCGCGATCGCCTACACTATTACCGGCACACACGAAGGCGATTTTCACGGTATTGCGCCGACGAGCAGGACAATCGAAGCGCGCGGGGTGCAGATTGCGCGATTTGAGGATGGACGGATCGCGGAACGTTGGGGCAGCTCGGATGAGCTCGGGATCTTGAAGCAGCTTGGGGTAGATCCGACCGGCTAGAGGCGTCCGCGAAAGACTGGACGTTTTCTTCTGACACACCGCATCAAAACGCACGACGGACGCCGACCTCGATACGATCGAGCAACGCGCGCACTGCTTGAACGCGCTTCTCGTTTTGCAGCGCCGCGATCATTTCCGGGCGCGCTTCCTCGAAATCGAGCAGCCGCGGCGGCCGGAATTCCGTTAGGCTAATAAGGTGGAAGCCAAGGCGGCTGCGAATCGGCGGGCTTGTTTCTCCCTCGTGCAAGGTTTGCGCCGCGCGGAAAATCTCCGGCAACATTCGCCTCTCGGCAAAATAATTGAGATCGCCGCCTTTGGTTTTGGTCGCCTCGTCTTCGGAGAATTGGGCGACGAGCGCGGGAAACGATTCGCCATTCTGGAGCCGCGCCGCGAGCGCGTTGATTAGTGTGCGTTTCGCTTCGATCACTTCGCTCGGGTAACCATCCGGTGCGGCAAGGAACAGATGGCTGGCACGAAAGCGCAGCGGCTCGCGAAATCGTTCGCTTTGCACGTCGTGAAAGTGACGCAGTCCGCTGTCGTTAGGCGGAATGTTCGCTTCCAGCCAGGAACGGTCGCGGAGATTAGCGGCCACTTCGCGGCGCAGGGCGCGCCGCGTCGTGGCGGATTGCCGCAGAATGGCGTGCCAGGATTTTTTGTCGCCGAATTGCCAGCGCAGGAGATCCATCTGGTGTTCGATCGCAGCGGAGCTGATCGACTGGCGCGCGGCCGCCGTGTCCACCTTTGCCAGATCAATCAAACTCTCGAGAGAGTGACCAGCCCGCTCCACATCGCTGTCGTAAATCCCGCGGCGGCCGACGAGCGCTTTGAGCTCGCCTCGCCTAACGAGATCGCCGAGCCAGTGGCGGAAGGCGAAGTTAGTCGTTACGTATTCGCCCGCACCAATCCCGAGGAGGAGGAGGAGGACGAGGACGAGGACGAGGACGAGCGCGCGCTTCATCGGAAGGCCATTTCGGCGAGGTAATAGGCAGTTACGGCGCCGATGGTTTGCAAGCTTTCCGCGCTCAACTTGTCCATCGTGTCGTCCGCGGTGTGCCAGGGCGGATAATCGAAATCGATCAAGTCGATCGTTGGAATGCCGATGCGGTTGATCGGGCTGTGATCATCGAGAATATCGTTGCTGGCATAAGTGAAGTGAGTGCGCGCATTCAACGCGACCGCGGCCGAAAATATATTGCGTGTCATTTCTGCGGGGGAATCCGGCGCCAAAGTGATCGTGAGGTCACGGTCGCCCATCATGTCCCAGAGAATCCCGCCGCGATAATTATTCCGGGTTTTCGTTTCCTTGATCTGCTGCGCAAAATAGCGGCTGCCGTAAAGGCCGTCGGTCGCACTGAAACCTTCATAGGCTTCCTCGCCGTCAAAAAAAACGAGCTCGATGCGCGCGGCCAATTTCGGGTGCAGGCTGAGAACGCGCGCCATCTCGAGGAGCGCGCCTGTGCTCGAGCCGCCGTCGTTCGCGCCGATGAATTGGATTGAGTCGAATGTCTTCGTGTCGTAGTGCGAACAGAGCAGAAAATACTTCGCGTCGCGCGATTCGTTAGGCCTGCGCGCGATCAGATTGACGAACGAGACTTTCCCGCGCGGCGTGTCGTCGTTGAATGCTTGTTCTTCAACCTGCCAGCCGGATTCTTCGAGGTTCTTGCGAATGTAGCTTCGCGCGTTTTTGATCGCAGCGGACTGGGGGGGCCGCGGGCCGAGATCGACCAGGGCCTGGACATGGGCGAGCGCTTTTTCTCCGGAGAATTCCAGCCACGGTTTGCCGTAGGAGGGACGGCTCGGTTTGAGGACAAGGAGGAGGATGAGAAGAATGAGGGCGAGGGCAAAGAGCGCCGAGCCGCCCCACGCGCGCCACCGGTACAAGCCGCCGCGGCGCCAGCGCCGTCCCTGGTCGTTAGGCATCGGGCGGCAGGCCGAGCCGGGTGACGACCCGCTCGAGGTCGTCGGGGCCGTAGTATTCGATCTCGATGCGGCCGCGCTTTTCTCCGTGCTGGATCGTGACGTGGGTGGCGAGATATTGTTGCAGCCGATTTTCCAGCTCGCTGACCGCGGCGGATAGGACGGTGACGGGGCGTTTTGCGCGCCGCGCGACGCCGAGTCTTCCGAGTTGCCGCGCGACCATGCGCTCGGTTGTGCGCACGGTGGAGCTTTGGCGCAGGACGGCATCGGCTACGGCCCGCTGTTCGTCGTGGCTCTTCAATCCGAGGAGGACCTTGGCGTGACCGACCGAGAGCAAACCTTGCACGACCCAGGTCTGCACCTGCTGGTCGAGATCGAGCAGACGCATGGCGTTGGCGACGGAAGCGCGGCTGCGGCCGACCTTCTGCGCGATGTCGTCCTGGCGCATGCCGAATTCGCCGGCGAGTCGCGCATAAGCTTCCGCCTCCTCGATCGGATTGAGATCGGCGCGCTGCAGATTTTCGATGAGCGAGAGCTCGAGAACTTCGAGATCGCTTGCTTGCCTAACGATGACGGGCGCCTCGGTCAGGCCGACTTCCTTGGAGGCGCGCCAGCGGCGCTCGCCCGCGATCAACTCGAAGGTGTCGTTCACCGGCCTAACGATAAGCGGCTGGATGATGCCGCGCTGCCGGATGGAATCAATCAGCTCATCGAGCGCTTCGCGGGCAAACTCGCGGCGCGGCTGGAGCGGGCTCGGGACTATCCTCGTTAGGCTGACGAGCTGCACTCTTTCGCCGGCCTCGGGTTCCAGCGCGCGCAAGGCAGGGGTGGCGCTGATGAGGGCGCCGAGCCCTTTGCCGAGAGCGGATTTCGCCATAGCCGTGAGGCTATCGGAGTGAGTTCGCGAACGCAAACCGCGTTTCTGGAGTGGCGGCGGGGGAGAATTGGACAGGATTTACAGGATTAACTGGATTTAAGAATCTCCTAATCCTGACAGTCCTGTTAATCCCGTCTCTTCTTTCAGCGCAGCGACGTTGCGATCGAGGCAGCGCATTGTTCAAGAAGACGGCTCTCCGCAGCGACGACCGCGCCGTAGCCGTCCCCGTTGATCGACTCGCGAAAGGCGCCACTGCCGCGAAAGATCGTTAGGCCACTCTGGTTTTCGACGCGCCAGGAGGCGTCGAGAATGGCGTTGCTTCCGCTGATGCCGTGGAATTGCCGCACCTCGAGCGCGACCCGGCGGGCCGGACTGCGACCGGCCGGCCACGGGTAGCTGAGCACTTCGCGCGCGCCGAGAATTCCCTGGAGATCGCGCGCCAGGACCGAGGTAATATTTTCCTGAAGCGAGCCGGCCCAACTGACGTTCGGCGGAATCTGAAACTCGTTAGGCCCGCTTTGAAAGACGAGCTCGCTCCGATCGATGTAGCTGGGCAAAGAGATCGGCCCGACGCCGAGGCTGATGGAAGATTCGCCATGTGCCGCGGCGGACTTTTCGGCACTGAGCCGGTAAAATTCCTGCTTCGAACCGCAGCCTGCGAGGAGCAGCGCGACCGCCCCGACGGTGCAGAGGCGGGCGTGTCGCCCGCAAGCTTCGGTCAAACGTTTCACTGTTTTCAAGGTTTGCTCCCTTTCGGCGGCGGCACGCTCCCAGGCTTGCCGAAAATAATCGAGTTCGGTTTACGCTCCAGCGTATTCGTTAGGCCACGAAGCGAACGGAGCGTTTCATCGAGCTGCCGGAGCGTCTCGGAGAGATCGTGATAGAGAGGCGAATTATTGTTGAAGCCGCTCGCGGTTTTCTTCAGGTCATCGGCCGCCGACTTGATGGAGGCGAGCGCGTCGGAGGCATTGTTGACTGTTTTCTCGATCGGCAACGCCTGCAATTTCGCGAGGAGCGCGGAAGCTTGCTCTTGGATTTGCGCGAGTCCGCCGGCAGGAGAGGTGGGCAAAATCACGTAGCCTCCAAACTCGCGCACCTCGGCCGGCTTCGCCTCCTTTTGGAAGTCGAGATCGACGAACATCTGCCCAGTAATCAGGTTGCCGGATTTGAGGCTGGCGCGCAGTCCTTTCTCGACATTGCGGGCGATGAAGGCCTGGGCGGCGGCGTAACTGCCGGGGGGCAGCTCGGTGATGAGGTCGGGGTCGATCCGGATCATGACGGGCACGCGCTGCTCCGAGTCGTTAGGCAAGTATTTAAACGAGACACCCTCGACCGTGCCGATGCGGACGCCGCGAAATTCGACTGGCGCGTCGGGATTGAGCCCGCGCACGCTCTCGGTGAAGAGGAGCAGGTAGGGCAGAGGATCTTGCATAAAAAATTTTGTGGTGTCTTCGAAGCTGCCGTAGAGGGTGAAGGTCGTGCCATCCGCGACCGCCGCGGAGGATTCGCCGGCGCCGGGTTCGCTAAAGGTGATGCCGCCGAGGAGAAGCGCCCCCAGCGTGCCGGTGCGCAGTTTGACGCCATTGGCGCCGACCTCGAGATCGATCCCGCTGATGTTCCAGAACTTGGTCTCTCTGCGCACGAGCTTGCCGTAGTCGCCCTCGATAAAGGCGTCGAATTCCACTTGCCCGGTCTGCGGGAGAAAAGTGCGCTTCTCGATTTTGCCGACGCTGAGACCTTTGTAAGTGATGGGCGAGCCCGGATCGATCCCGCCGGCCTCCTCGGCTATGAACTTAATGTGCAAACCAGGCACGCCTTTGGGCGTCACGGGCGGTTGTTCGAGGCCGAGAAAATCAGTCCGCGACTCCTTGGAAAGACCGGGTTCCAATTCGATGTAGTTGCCGGAAACGATCGTGCTCAAGCCGGAAATCCCGGAGGCGCCATAGCGTGCACGTACGACCCAGATCTGCGTGTCCTGGACGAGCAAATCCTTTGCGTCGCTCGTCATTTGCAGAGTCACGAGGACCTTCAATTTGTCCGTCAGCTGGACCTTGTCGACGGTGCCGATGCTGACGCTGCGGCAGAGCACCGGCGTCTTTCCGGCGATGATGCCCTCGGCGGTTTCGAAGCGCACCGTTACCTCCGGCCCGCGCTCGGAATAATATTTCCAGACGAGCCAGCCGCCAAAGAGCGCGGCCACCAGCGGGATGATCCAGACGGCGGAAAAGCGGCTTCTTTGCGGCCTGCTGACCGGCGCGACGGGCGGCTGGCGGGGTACGGAATCAGAACTCATCTTGGTTCGTTAGGCGTTAGGCGTGAGGCGCCTCGCCCTGCGCGGCGGCGTCCCAGATGAGGCGCGGATCGAAGCTGATGGCGGCGAGCATGGTCAGGATGACGACCGAAGCGAAGGAGAGCGCGGCCGGTCCCGGATGAATCGAAATGACGGACCCGAGCTGCACCACCGCCACCAGGATCGCAACGACGAAAACATCCACCATCGACCAGCGGCCGACCAGTTCCGTGATGCGATAGAGCCGCGTCATGGCGAGCGGATGACGTCCGAGCCGGGCGGCGAGACAAAGCCAGAGAAGGGCGATGATTTTCAAAATCGGAATCATCACGCTCGCGGTAAAAATGATTATCGCCACGGGATAATCCGCGCTCTGCCAGAATTGAATAACGCCGCCGACAATGGTGTTGGCCTGTGCGCCGGAGATCGATTCCACTTTCAGGATCGGGAGCATATTGGCAGGAAAATAAAGAAGAATGGCCGAGAACGTGAGAGCGAGCGTGCGTTGCAAGCTGGCCGGATTGCGCAGGTGCAGGCGCGCGTCGCAGCGCGGGCAGCGCGCGAGCGTGACGCGCTCGACGCGCCCGCAGGCATGGCAGAGGGCGAGGCCATTCGCAGCCGCGGAGTCGGGGTAAAAAGCGCTCATCGTTGCGCGTTCTCGAGACGCGCCCAGAGCTCGCGATAGTCGATCGAAGCGAGCGCTGCGGTGAGGCAAATGATGAGCCCGACAAAAGCCCAAAAGGAAATGCCAAGCGTGAGGGTGGCCAGTTTCCCGAGCTTGAGCAGACTAACGAGCGCTCCGAGCAAAAAGACCTCGACCATGTTCCACCGGCGCATGCGATAAACCCAGCGGCAGAGCGGGATCGAGCCGGGCAAACGCCGGCTGCTCGCCACCAGCGGGAGGAGCAGATAAATCAAGCCGCCAATGATAAGCGTCGGCGCCACGAGGGTGAAAATTGCGACCGCGGCGCCGAGGTAGGGCGAGCCTTGCGCTTCCAGACCGGAGACGCTTTGCGAAAGCACCATCTGGTTTTCGCGATAACCGGCGCGCAGGGTCATGAACGGGAAAAAGTTTGCGACCAGAAAAAGGAACCCGGCGGCGATCGTAAGGGCAGAGGCACGATGGAGCGAGTTGCGGCGGTAATGGAAAAGCAGCGCGTGACATTGCGGGCAAAGCACCTGCTCGCCCTCCTTCAAAACCGGCGCTTCGAAGAGCGCATCGCAGTCGGGGCAGGCGAGATGTTTGGAAGATCCGGAAGGACGCACCGGGCACCGTAGCACTGGTGGAAAAAGCGGGGCTAGTTTTTCTTGTTAGGGCGGCGACACGCCCGCCTCTACAGCTTTGGCTCGATCACGGACGGCATCATTGCTCTGCGGATGGCCGATTGACGCATTTACTGCCATACCTAATGTCCCGCGATGTCTGAACCAGGACGTATTTTCACCCTCGGTCATTCTCCCGATCCCGATGATGCATTTATGTTTTACGCCATGGCGGAGCACAAAATCGATCTCCGCGGTTACCACTTCGAGCATCGCCTCGAGGACATCCAGACGCTGAACGAACGCGCCTTGCGCGGTGAGCTCGACATCTCCGCCATCTCCATCCACGCCTACGCTTTTGTGAGCGAGCGTTACGCGCTCCTCTCCTGCGGCGCGAGCATGGGCGACGGCTACGGTCCGATGCTGGTCACGCTCGATCCCAGCGCTCCGGCTGGCGGCACGCCTAACGAGATCCGCAAATGGCTGCGCGACCGGCTCGTCGCGATCCCGGGAAAAATGACGAGTGCCTATCTCGCGCTCCAGCTTTTTCTCGGCGAGTTCGATCACGTCGTGGTGCCGTTCGACCAGATCTTCGAGACTATGAAATCCGGCCGCGCCGAGGTCGGACTCATCATTCACGAAGGACAACTCACTTATGCGGCCGCCGGTTTCCGGAAGGTGCTCGATCTGGGCGCCTGGTGGAAAAGCGAAACCGATCTGCCCTTGCCGTTAGGCGGGAACGTTCTGCGCAAGGATCTCGCGCCTAAGGTGCGGCGCGATCTCGCCACGATCATGCGCGAGAGCATCGACTACGGACTGGCGCATCACGCGGCGGCGGTGCGTCACGCACTGCCTTACGCGCGAGACATGGACGCCGCGCTCGCCGGGGAATTCATCGGCATGTATGTGAACGATTTTACTCGCGACTATGGCGAGACAGGGCGCGAAGCGATCCGGCAATTCCTCGGCCGCGCAGAAGCGAGCGGCTATCTTCCGCGTCACGTCGAGCTGGAATTCGTGTAGCGCGGGTATCCTGACCGCGAGACGAGAAGGGTCGCCTGAAACAGATCGTCGGAAACCAGAGTGCCCATCGGCCTCGAAGCCGCCGCTACGGATTCGCCGGCTTGCCTTTGGCGGGGTGAATCTTGTGATCCACCCATTTCTCGATCCGCTGGCCTTCCTTCTGAAAACCGGTGGTGAAGTCGCTCGGGCCATACTCGAAGAGGACGAGAAAACAGAAGGTGAAAAAAACGAAGAGGGCCAACCAGAACAAGCTGCGAAGTAATCCCACTCGCCACGCTACCTGACCGCTTCCGGCCGGTCAATCCGCTCGTTAGGAAGGTTCGCCAGCGCGCGCCTCTCATGCTTCGGTAGCGCATGCGCGTGCCCTTGCTCGACCTGAGCGCCCAGTACGATCTC
>JACDGM010000132.1 GCA_013815325.1 Chthoniobacterales bacterium | reverse complement strand
CACTGGAGAAATGAGCCGTGCCCGCTTTTGCGCTGAGCGCAAATGAAGCAGCCAAGGCCATTGTCGTTAGGGTTATTTTCCGCAGGTTGGGATATTTCATGGACGGCAGTAGGCGCGATTTCGCCACGGGGTGTCAAGAATTTGTTTTTAAAAAAATGGCCTCGGCCCTTTGGGTTGGCGAGGCGAGGGAAGTTGGGCGATCACAGCCGTTTCCCGGAAAGGCGGACCGGTTCAAGGACAGCCCCAAAAGGCGGGCGAAATTCGGGTCTGTGGAAATGAGCGCTTCATCCCCGCAGACAGCGCAGGAGATCATCTCCTCGATGCGAAGAGCCTCCAACCGGGGAGATCTGATAAGGCACGCGAGCGCGAATTAAATTTATTAGCCGCCATCGGAACGGTCAGCGCAGCCGAGGCCGTCGTTAGGCAAATCCGGTAGTCAAGTCGCCAGACCTGACGCTCGCAATCAAGCGCGCCAGCGACGGAGCGAGAGCGCCCCTTGAAACTGCGGAGCGATACTCAAACCCCAACATGCAGGGCAGCCAATACGAGCGAGGCGCCTACAAAAGCGCGCTTCCGCGCCTAACGACGACGGGCGAGCCTTCCGCGACGAACGCGGTAGCGGGCGGAACGGAGAGCGGCTCGACGAATTGTTCGCCGTAAAGCGTGCGCAGATTGGCGTTGAATTGCGTGTCCGTCGCGCACCAGACCCGCCATTTCGGATGCTCCACCTCATATTGCGTGCAGCGCCCGGGAGCTCCGTTGTAGCCCCGGTAATGTTCCGTGATGAATTCCTCGATCGAACCAGTTGGGACAATCGCCGGCTCGCCTTCGATCGTCGCAGAGAGAAACTCGGTTCGCCCTTTTCGTTGCCATTCGTAACGGAGCTGCAGCTGTTTCTCTCGCGCTGCGATGGAGTGTGACATCGGACAAGCGGAATATGGTTCGCCGTAGAAGGCTCGCGCCAGAATCGCAATCGCCCGGCGCGGCACAAGTTCTTTATGAAGACGACACCGCGGCGCCATCCATCGAGGACACGGTGCCGGACATAAAACCGCAGGTTCACCTCTTCGAAATCGCGGTGAAAGGGAAAAGCCATTCCGAGAATGCGTGTCCGAAGAAACGAAAGCCGACCACACTGACTTAAGTGACTGAATGAAAGGTATCGAGTTGCAACCCGGGCGGCAGCAGCGGCTCGAGCAACTTACGATCACAGCGTAATTGAGCATCACGAGGTGGCGCCATTCGGCGCTGAGGAAGGTATTGCTCACGCGACCCTGCCTAACGAAAAGAGATTTTGTAGCGTCCGCTGTCCCGAGCGGCCAACGGGCGATTCACGTTCGACTGGGCACCAATCTACTGCGCCGAGACAGCGAGGGCTAGAGCGTTCTGAGGTAGCGCGCAGGCTGCGTTGGGAATCGTTAGGGCAGATCTGCCGTGGCGGGGGTCGAAGCCGCGGCGATGGCGGATTCTAGCGCGCGGATATCCACCGGCTTGGTCAGGTGAGCGAAGAATCCGCTCGACCGGCTGCGCGCAAGATCATGCTCCATCCCATAATCGCCGAGTGCGCCCCGGGCAGCCCGTAAGTCTGGTGCAGCTCCGCCATCAAATTCTGGCGATCGCCATCGGCAAACCCAGATCGCGCGCCTTCCGTGTCAGAAATTTCAATCCCGGTGCGCAACGAACTGAACCTCGGAGCGACGATCGGCTGGAGTACAGCTGCTCGCGGATGATAAGATGGCTGCGTTGCCGGCTCTCCGCCTCGAACCCATCCAACTCCTTCTCCGATACGCAAGCTAGGGCCGGCCCGGCCGTGACAGCCTTAGATCACTGGTTCAGAAGAAACAATACTGCCACGACAGAGACTGGACTCGCCGCGGCGAGCCCCTTCGGAGGGACCCGCTCCCGCCTTCGCCATGGACGGGCTACGCCGTAGCGAGTCCGCGCGTCCAGTTTCTTGCGGGCGGGAGTCAGTCTCAGTTAGCAATACAGCGTCTTAACCCGCGGGTTAGATCACTCTCAGCTCGGCCACGAGCGGGTAGTGATCGGAAGCGACTCGTGAGAGCGCGCTGTGATGTACGGAGAGACTCAACGGGCGCAAGGCCTCATTCACGAAAATATGATCTACCGCAAAGACGGGGAATGAGGTTGGGAAAGTACGAATCAACCCCATGGGCTGAATGAGTCTGCGCATATCGCGCAGATGACGGCTGAGGGTTTGGTAAGGGCGCGACCCCGGCCGGCTATTAAAGTCTCCCAAAAGAATCAGCGGCGCGTCCCCGGCGATGACGTCGAGCCATTCGCCGCTGGTCAATACTTGAGTCTGCAATAACCTTTCCCGGCGGCCCAGGCCAAGATGAGTGTTGACGATACGCACAATGCCGAACTCTGTCGCCACATCCATTCCGATGGCAGAGCGAGTTTCGCGACAGAAGAAGGGCGCGCTTCCCGGCAGCTCGATGGCGCGCCTAGCCGTAAGGGGATGCCGACTTACGATGGCATGACCATAGTGCTCGTCGCCTTGCCGCATTGCCGGATGGAAGTGACTGTGCCAGCCAAGTCGCTCGGCAATGATCTTCGCCTGATCCACATTGGCGGAACGCCGCCGCCCGCGATCCAGCTCTTGTAGCCCGATGATATCGGCGGATAACTCCGCAATCACGTCCGCGACGCGCGCCTCGCAACGTTGCCGATCCATCCCGACGCAGCCATGCACGTTGTAAGTGGCTACGCGAAGCGTCCGGGCCGGTGTTTCGTTCATGTGAGAAATAGTGGCGTGGCCGATGAGTTACATCAGTGACCGGAAGATCGACATGGTGAAGCAGCTCAGCGCGAATTTCTAGCCGTTCGCGCAAAATTATGGGAATGATAAGCTCACATGAAAATTGCCGCCATCATTGTCCGCCTGCTCCTTGGTCTGGTCTTCGTCGTCTTCGGTTCAAACGCCTTTCTCCATTTCATCTCCATGCGCGAGCTGCCGCACAACGCCACGGGCGACTTTCTCAACGCGCTTTTCGTTAGTCGCTACGTTTATGCCATCGCACTCTGTCAGATTATTGGCGGACTGCTTCTGCTCCTCGGGCGCTTCGTCCCGCTCGGCTTGACCGTGCTCGGACCGGTCGTCGTCAACATCCTTCTCTTTCATCTCTTCATGGACCATCGGGATTGATGATCGCGCTGGTCATCCTCGCGCTCTGGCTATTCCTGCTTTGGTATTATCGGAGCGCTTTCGCCGGCCTTTTCCGGGCCTGAGCCACTCGCCGCTCATACAAAAGCTGAGGCCATAAGAAACTAAGTCTGCGCATAGGGCATCAGCCGTAGCTCCTACTCCGGCTTATCCTCCTCGTTGGAATTGCGTTGGAAGGCGCTCCGGAGCGTTTCCGAAGCGCGCGTTGCCGCATTCCTTGCCCGGTCACGCGGACCGCTCGTCCCCTTGTGGATTTGATCGATCGCCCGATCCATCGCCGCCTTAATGCTCGTCGCCGTGCCACCTTTCTCACACTCCCGCACCAGGACCCCTTCCAGTAGGGCGACGGCGGCATCGACCGTATAGTTGGGATTGATCTTGGTCCCTTCGTGGCTCTCGATGGCGCTGTAAACATCGATCACTCTCTCGCTATGCGCGCCCCATCTGAGTACCTGATAGAAGAGCGCCCCCTCGCGTTCGCCCTTGAAAATAAGATCGAAAAAAGCCGCGCCTAACGAGACCGGCATGAGCGCAAAATCGCGCAGATTGTCGAGCAACATTTTGAGCTGGAAAACCAGAACATCGCGCAGAAACTTCCAGCGAGTGGCCGAATCGTGACGCGGCACAAGGGCAGACGATGAGTTCATGACACCACTCTTAGCCGGTCTCTGCGTGAGTGGAAAGCTCGGGCTCAAAAGGGCGGCGATCGCCATTGCGCCCTCCCCCCGAAAGAGATAAACGCTTGGTCATGGCGCGGAGAACTCACTCCCGGACCTTTCATGCCTGGCGGGCGCTTTTCTGGATTGCTGGCTCTTTCCTGCTCGTGCTAGGATGGATTCTTATGATCCGAATGCCGGGCCAGAGTTTCCGCGGGCCCGCGCCGCCTCTCGCGCCGGAGGAAAAAGCATTGCGCGCTGAGCTGGTCGCGGACGTGCAAAAGCTGGGCGGAGAAATCGGCGAACGCAATCTCTCCCGTTACCCCAAGCTCCAAGCCGCCGCTTTCTACATCGAAGTCGAACTTACCAGGGCCGGCTGGAAAGTGCGCCGCGACGAATATGAGGTGCAGGGCAGAAACTGCGCCAACCTCGAGGTAGAACTCCCTGGCGCTTTACCAGAGATCGTCTTGATCGGTGCTCACTATGACTCAGTCTTCGGAGCGCCCGGCGCGAACGATAATGGCAGCGGAGTGGCCGCGCTCCTGGCTCTCGCCCGTCGCTTGCACGGGCCGCCTAACGAGCAAACCCTGCGCCTGGTCGCTTTCGTCAATGAAGAGCCGGGTTATTTCCAAGGCGCGCAGATGGGCAGCTTTGTCTACGCCGGGCGCTGCCGCCAGCACGGCGATCGCATCCGCGCGATGATCAGCCTCGAGACGATCGGCTATTTCTCGCACCAGCCCGGCTCGCAACATTACCCCATCCCGGGCCTCGGCTTGCTCTATCCGGGGACGGGTAACTACATCGGCTTCGTCAGCAACGTCGCTTCCCGCAAACTTCTGCGCAACGCGCTCGGCGAGTTTCGGCGCGCGGCGCGAGTGCCATCCGAAGGCGCCGCTTTGCCGGCCAGTATCCCGGGCGTCGGCTGGTCGGATCAGTGGTCATTCTGGCGCCACGGTTATCCGGGCATCATGGTGACCGACACCGCGCCCTTCCGTTACCCACATTACCACAAGGCCAGCGACACGCCGGATAAGTTGGATTACGACACCATGACCCGCGTAGTTGCGGGATTGGAGAGAGTTATTCGGCACCTGGCTAATCCGCGGCCTTGAAAAGCTGCGCCTGAGTCCGCACGGCGTTATGTCGCGAATCGAAGCCAACGATGTATTCAACTATCCCGGCAACGCGACGATCCTCCTCGTTCGACAATCTCGGGTTCTATGCCAGTCTGCTCGCACATGAAAAGACGCGCGCGCAACTTCAATCGCTACGCGTCCAGTGCGCTGATTTTTCTAGTTGCTGCGCTGGCGAGTTGTTCGCGCAAACCTGTCGCCCCGGCGCAAGCGGCTCCGGAAGTTCTCATCACACAAGTGCAGCAGAAGGACGTGCCGA
Organism: Chthoniobacterales bacterium; assembly: GCA_013815325.1. Taxonomy (GTDB): domain Bacteria; phylum Verrucomicrobiota; class Verrucomicrobiia; order Chthoniobacterales; family UBA10450; genus Palsa-1392. Next base: position 1,841 of record JACDGM010000132.1, on the reverse strand, counting down.
TTTACGATGATTTTGTCAGCACACTGGATGGCTCGGTCAACGCCAGCATCCAGGCGCGCGTCCAGGGTTATCTGACTTCGCAAACTTACAAGGAAGGGACGGAGGTGAAGAAGGGCGCCCTTCTTTTCCAGATCGATCCGCGCCCCCTTGCGGCCGCGCTGGCTCAAGCGAAAGCGGCTCTGGCCCAAGCCCAAGCCGCTCAGAAACAGGCGGAGCTGACTGCGGGCCGCAACGTCGACCTCTTCAATCGCAAGGCGATCAGCGATCAGGAGCGCGACAATGCTGTCCAGGCGGCGGCGGCGGCGAAAGCGCAGACTGATGCGCAAGAGGCTGCGGTCGAGCAGGCGCAGTTGAATCTGGATTTCACCGGCATTCGCTCGCCCGTCGATGGAATCGCGGGCCTCGCCACGGCGCAGGTCGGCGATCTGGTTGGGCCGAGCACGGGAGTGCTGACGACGGTCTCGAAGGTCGATCCTATTAAGGCCTACTTCACGATTAGCGATCAGCGGTATGTGGCTTACACGCAACGCTACTCCGATCCTGAGAAGCGCGCCGCGCATGAGAAGCAGCTCGAGTTTGAGCTGATCCTCTCCGACGGCTCACGCTATCCGCATCCCGGCGAGCTTTTTGCCGCGCAGAATCAAGTCGATGTGCGCACGGGCACGGTGCGGATCGCGGCCGTTTTCCCGAATCCCGGGAACATTTTGCGGCCGGGAGAATTCGCTCGCATCCGGGTGCGGACTAATATCCAAAAAGGTGCGCTCCTCGTGCCGCAACGCGCGGTGATCGAGTTACAGGGTTCCTATCAGCTCGCCATCGTGGGCGCGGAAAACAAGGTTCACATCCAGACGGTGGAAGTTGGGCGCCGGATCGGTGAGATGTGGATCATCGAGAAGGGTCTTCAGCCTAACGAACGTATCGTCGTGGAAGGCGTGCAGAAAGTGCACGAGGGCGCGCCGGTGAATCCTAAGCCGTGGAACCCGCTTCCGTCTTCGAGTCCCGCGGGGACCGACGCCGATATCGGAAGCTGATGTCGAAGTTCTTCATCGACCGGCCGATCGTCGCGATCGTCATCGCGATTCTAATGACAATCGTGGGCGTGGTCGCGATGATCCAGCTGCCCATCTCGCAGTATCCAAACATCGTTCCGCCCGAGATTCAGGTGCGCGCAAACTACACCGGAGCCGACGCGCAGACGATCGAGCAATCGGTGGCCACGCCGATCGAGCAGCAAATGAGCGGCGTCGATCGGAGTAACTACATCCAGTCGGTCAACGCGAACGGCTCGATCCGCATGACGATCGACTTCGACGTCGGGACGGATCCCAACACCGATCAAATCCTTACTCAACTCCGCGTCTCACAAGCGACCTCGCAACTTCCCACCGACGTGGTGAATGCCGGCGTGACCGTGCAAAAGTCGACCACCGCGCCGCTCATGCTCGTAGCCCTGAATTCCCCCAAGAGCACTTATGACAACATCTTTCTCGCTAATTACGCGAACATCAACCTGATCGACCAGCTCACGCGGGTGCCCGGGATTTCAAACGTGCAGGTCTTCGGCGCGGGTCCGTATGCGATGCGGCTTTGGGTGAAACCGGATCAGCTCGCGAAGTTGAACGTAACAGTTACAGATGTGATCAACGCTCTGCGCGCGCAGAATACAGTTAACCCGGCGGGCCAGATCGGAGGCGAGCCTGCGCCGCCCGGCCAGGAGTACACCTACACCGTGCGCTCGCCCGGGCGGCTGCAATCGGCCGAGGAGTTCGGTAACATCGTGATTCGCGCCAATCCCGATGGCTCGCTCCTGAGGCTGCGCAATGTAGCGCGGATCGAGCTGG
>JACDGM010000131.1 GCA_013815325.1 Chthoniobacterales bacterium | reverse complement strand
AACAAGTGAAACAGCGGCAGGACTCGATCGAGAGTTTCGAAAGGGGCGGCCGCGCCGAGTTGGCCGAGAAGGAAAAGAGCGAGATCTCGATTCTGAACGGCTATCTCCCAGCCGCGCTGAGCGGAGAAGAGATCGGCCGTCTCGTTAGGGAAACAATCGCCGAGACCGGGGCAACCTCGAAGGCGCAAATGGGCGCGGTCATGAAAGCGCTCGGCCCGAAAGTAGCCGGCCAGGCCGATGGGAGGACGCTGAGCCAGGAAGTGCAGCGGCAACTCGCCTAACGAGACTGCGCCATGCTGACCGCGATCATCGTCGCCGGTGGCAGCAGTCAGCGCATGGGTTTCGACAAGCTCCTCGCGCCGCTCGGGCGACGCCTCGTTGTGGCACACTCGATTGCCGCCTTCGAGCAAACCGAATCCGTCACAGGCATCATCCTCGTTGCTCGCGCGGAAGACCTTGCTGATTACGAAAAAGTGGTGGAGGCGGGAGCTTTCGCGAAAGTTTCCGCGGTCATCGCCGGCGGCGCACGCCGGCAGGATTCAGTCCGCCGCGGTCTCGAGCGACTCGATCCCACGACGGAGTTCGTCGCCGTCCACGATGCCGCCCGTCCGCTCGTTAGGCCGGACTTAATCGAACGCATCTTCGCTTTGGCGCGCCGGGTCGGCGGAGCGGCCAGCGCCGCGCCCGTCATCGACACCTTGAAGCGCGCCGACGACGAGCACTTCGTCAGCGGCGGCGTCGAGCGGGCGAACCTCTTCGCCGTCGAGACGCCGCAGATCTTCCGGCGCGATCTTTTGGAAGAAGCCTACGCCGCGCTGAGAGAGTCCGCCGTCGAAGTGACCGACGAAATCTCAGCCGTCGAGCGCATCGAGGGCAGAGTCATCCTTTTGCCTAACGACGAGCCAAACTTCAAGATCACTTACCCCGCCGACCTGCCCCTGGCCGAATTCATCCTGAGCCGGCGAGCGCAGAGCGGCTGAGTTTCCTCCTCATCCTCGATCTGTTAGGCTCTGCAATTCCAGATCCCTTCGGCAACCGCAGGCAATGCCTAATGAGCATTAGAACTGCCGGGGCGAAGCAAAGACGAAGCACGTGCAAGCAGGACCATTCGCCTAACGATATCTAAGCCGGCCTTCCCCAGGCTAGACAATCGCCCAATGGATCGTCAGAAGTTTGCCCATGCCTTTACGATTTCGCTGCCTCGTCGCCCTCTTCACGCTGCTGCTGCCGATAAGACTTCAGGCCGAAGCGCCGTTCAATTTCGCAACCACGCCGGGCAAACTCCCGAAAAATGTCGTGCCCGTGAGTTACGACATCCAGCTGAGACCGGACGTTGAAAAGCGCACATTTACCGGTTCCGAAACAGTCGCTCTGGATGTTCGCCAGCCGACGAAAACGATCGCGCTGAACGTGAACGAGGTCGCGATCAGCTCGGCGAAATTGCGCGGAACAAATGGCCAGGACGAGCAGCCGGCGGGCATTGCGATCGACGCGAAAGAACAAATCGCAACCCTGACTTTTGCAAAGGAGATCGCGCCCGGCGCCTGGCAGCTTGCGCTCGATTTTTCAGGCACGATCAACCAATCCGGCCAGGGACTTTTCTACGCGACTTATCAGGAAGAAAAGACGGGCGCGAAGAAAACCATGCTCGGCACGCAGATGGAACCGGCGGATGCGCGCCGGCTTTTCCCGTGCTGGGATGAACCTTCCTTCCGCGCGAAGTTTCGCCTAACGACGACTCTACCAGCGAATTTTGCCGCCTTCTCGAATATGCCGGTCCAGAGCGAGACGAGCACGCCGGAGGGAAAGAAAGTGCGCTTCGAGGAAACGCCGCCGATGGCCAGCTATCTCGTCGTCTTCTGCGCGGGCGAGCTGGAGGCGATTCACGGCGAGGCGGATGGCGTAAAGATCGGCGTCGTGACGACGCAAGGGAAAACCGAGACCGGCCGCTACGCGCTGGAAAGCGCGGAGAAAATTCTGCATTACTACGACGAATATTTCGGGATCAAGTATCCGCTTCCGAAGCTTGATCTGATCGCGGTGCCGGGCGGTTTCGGCGGGGCGATGGAGAACTGGGGCGGGATCACGTTTTACGAAAGCGCCCTGCTCTTCGATCCCGCGAAATCTTCGGAGCGAACGAAGGAGACGATCTTCGAAGTGACGGCGCACGAAATGGCGCACCAGTGGTTCGGCGATCTCGTCACGATGGCGTGGTGGGATAACCTTTGGCTTAACGAAGGATTCGCTTCCTGGATGGGCACGAAATGCTCCGATCATTTCAATCCGCAATGGCAGGTCTGGCTGCGCGCCAGTGCCGAGAAGCAGTCCGCCATGACGACCGACGCGCTTTCTTCCACCCATCCGATCCAGCAACCGGTGAAGACGGAAATCGAAGCCGGCAGCGCCTTCGACGAGATCACCTATCAGAAGGGCCAATCGTTCCTCCGCATGCTCGAAAGCTATCTCGGCGAAGACGGTTTCCGCGCCGGCATTCGTGGTTACATGCAAGCGCACAAGTTTTCCAATTCCACGACCGCCGATCTTTGGAATGCCTTGGGCGAGGCTTCGAAAAAAACGGTCGGCGCGCTCGCCGCGAGCTGGACCGAACAGCCCGGTCTCCCGCTTGTTTCGCTGAGCGCGGGAGGCGCTGGCCTAACGATCAGTCAGGAGCGCTTCACCATCCACCAGAAAAATCCCAAACCGCTCCAGTGGAAAATCCCGATCGCCTGGCGCGATCTCCAGACGCCCGCCTCCACCTCGCCTCCGGTCTTCCTGCTCGAAGAAAAATCCGCCCTTCTCCCCGAAGCGCACCCCGGCCAGATCGTGAAACTGAACGCGGGCGATGCCGGCTATTACCGGGTGGCGTACGATGCCGCGGATTTCGAAAAGCTGCTCTCCTCGGCGCCGCAGTGGCCCGAGGCCGATAAGGTAAATCTCCTGAGTGATACGTGGGCACTGGTCGAGGCCGATCACCGACCGATCGCGAATTATTTCCAGCTCGTGGAGACTTTGCGCGACGGCGATGGACTGGCCCAGTGGGAACAAATCACCGCGACCTTGAGTTACATCGATAGGCTCTACATCGGAAATGAACAACGCCCAGCCTTTCAAGCCTACGCGCGCTCCCTCCTCAAACCCGTTTTCGATCGCCTGGGCTGGGACGCAAAACCGGGCGAGGAAGCGGCGAAGGGATTGCTCCGGGTCAACCTAATCTCCCATCTGGGCGACTCGGGCGATCAGGAGGTGATGAACGGAGCGCAAGAGCGTTTCCAAAAATTCATCGCCGATCCGAAAACGCTTCCGCCCGATCTACGGCCCACAGTACTCGGTGTGGTTGGCCGCCATGCCGATCCAAAAACCTGGGAGACCCTGCACGAATTGGGCCTGAAGACGAAGAGCATCGAGGAGAAAGGAATCTACTACGGCGCGCTGGCGGACGCGCTCGCACCGGATCTTGCCCGAAAGACGTTGCCGCTTTCGCTCACCGATGAGTTGCCCGCCCCATACGCGATGCAACTCGTAATGGAGGTATCGAGATTCGGAGAACAGCCTGGTCTGGCGTGGGAATTCTCTCAAGCGCATCGCAAGCAGCTCGATCTGAAGCTCGATGCGCTCGGCAAGGTCTATTTCGCACCCGGTGTCATGCGAAGTTTTTCCGAAGCCGGGCGCGCGAGCGAGTTGGAAGAGTACGCTCGGAAAAATTTACCTCCCGATGCGAAGAGCGAGATCGGCAAAGCGGCTGAGGAGATTCGTTTCAAAGCCGACTTGAGAGCGCGGCTCCTCCCCGCAATCTCGAAATGGATTGCGGCGAAAACAAGCCGGTCCTGACATTGGTATCGCCCTGCTGACTGGCGATGCAGTTCCCTCGCGGCTCGCCGGGCGCGCGAAAGTCGCCTATCAATGCAAAGTAACTCGACTGTCCGGGCGTCTCTCCGTAGCGGCGGTCTATGTCCGCAGTCCTCCATCGCTGGCCTCTTAGCCAGCGTCCTTCGCATCGCCAGCCGAGAGAAGCTCCGCGACGCTCATCGAGCGCGCTACAGTGAGAGCTAACGGCCGTTCGAAACCAGCTGCGCCGCTGGCACGCCTGCGTCGACTCTTGCGCTCACTTTTTGGATCTGCGCCGCTTGCGCCTTCAGGCTGGCGGTCAGCGTAGCAATCGCTTTCTGTTGGCCGGCCACGGACGCTTCGAGCGATTGGACCTTGCGATGCTCTTTGAGAAACTCATTGAGCAACATCGCATTGACCGCTTCGTAGCGAACGGTGTAAGGCTTGCCTGACTCATCTCGCGCCACCAGATCGGGATCGACTTTCGCTACTTCTTCGGCCACAAGGCCGAACTGCGGGATACCTGCCGGGTCTAACTCCCTCTTATAGCGGAACGTCACCGGTTGGAGCGCGAGTAGCGTTTCGCTCGCCTTCACCATCGGCTGGATCGCTTCTTTGTAGCGCGCCGAGGAAGTGATCGTGCCGAGATGTCCTGCACTGTCGACAACCACCCCGACTCCTGCAGCGACGGTGACGCCGCTAACGCCCGCGATATACGTGTTTGTGTGTGTTGCCGGGGTGCCGATCCGAATTGTATTCGCTTCGGCCGCGATGCCTTTGTTGCCTATGTCTATGTTATGGTCGCCAATGGTTAGGCTGAAGCCTGCATTATCACCCACGGCGATGTTAAATGAACCACTCGTGTTAGTCTTAAGCGCGTTCTGCCCATGGGCCGTGTTATTACGTCCTATCGTATTGCTAAAGAGTGCACCTTGGCCGGTCGCCGTGATGAAGTTGCCGGTTGTATTACTAAAAAGCGCTTGAAATCCGCTGGCGGTATTGTTTATCCCGGTGGTATTGCTTTGCAGTGATTGTCCGCCTATCGCCGTGTTATCCTTCCCGCTGTTGCTCGACAGCGCGGAATAACCGACAGCAGTGTTGAGACCAGCCGTGGTGTTAAATGCCAACGCGCTGAATCCAACAGCCGTGTTGTTGTTGCCCGTAGTATTTCCATAAAGTGAGACTATGCCGAGCGCCGTATTATCGGAGCCAGTTGTATTGGTGTAGAGCGCGGCATCGCCAAAGGCAATATTGCTTTCGCCTGAGGTGTTTGAGTAAAGTGCCTCAACACCGACAGCCGTATTATCGTCACCCTTGGTATTGGCGTGGAGGGCGTATGCACCCACCGCTGTGTTAAGATTGCCCAGAGTATTAAAAAAAAGAGCGTTATAACCGGTGGCGGTGTTACTTTTGCCGGTTGTCAGACTGAACAATGCAGAATCACCCTCAGCCGTGTTGAAGTTGGGATATCCGCCATCGGGAGGAGGATTGACGGCGAAGGCTGCAGGTGAGAGCGCGAGCCAGGCGGTGGCGAGAACTGCGATTGATTTTACTGAAGTATGTTTGTTCATATGTCTTCTTTAGTCGGTCTTAAACTACGATGCGGATCATTCTCTTATTTGTCAATTGGGACGAATCGGGGCGTGGGCGTATCCGCCGCAACCCTCGCGCTCACCTTTTGAATCGGCGCGGCCTGCTCTTTGAGTGCTGATTGCAGGATTCCCGCCCGCGCACGAGAATCGCCGCCAGCGAGTTTTGACCGGTTCGGTAGTGTCGGACGCATAGCGGGCGGCTAGTTACAGAAACTTTTGGCGGTAGCTGCGAAGGGGAGCCGAATAGGGGCCGGTCTGTGCGCATTGACATTTTCACAGTGGGACTGATAGGCTGCGGTCTGAATCAAGGCGCTATGAGTCAGCCGTGATAGGCCCCGAAGAAAGAAGCTACTTCATCACCTTAAGCGATTATATCCATCTCAACCCGATTCGGGCCCGGTGGATCTCCTTGCGGTCGCCGCCTTTTCCGTTTTCGTGAGAGTGACGCGGCTGAAAATGGTCAGCATCAACAGCCCCCGATCACTCCGAATGGGGCCATGAAGTAGAAATAATAATCCCAGCTGCGATCGAGGAGCATGCCGAGAAAATAACCGGCCAGACTCCCGCCGAAATATTGGAACGAGTCGATTATCCCCGACGCGAAGCCCGCCATCTTGGCCCCGCCGATATCCATAGTACGTTCTGGCGGCCCGATACTGACTATAGCGGGGCCTCGCCCCCGGCGCGGGGCAAACATCCGCAATCGTGGTCCACAAGCTGCTTAGATTCCGGTATGATGACTGTAAATCCGATTGCTGGCTCCCCGGGCGAGAATTCTCTTCCTTACCTGCAGCGCAGGTCCTTCCTTAAATTTGCGGGGGCGTCCGTGGCCCTGGCGGCTACTTCACTTGCGACCCGCCAGCTCTTCGGGGCGAACCCGGGTGGCGGCATCGATCTCGGGAGCGGCGATATTGGCGTGCTGAATTTCGCTTACGCTTTGGAGCAACTCGAGGCCTCTTATTACTCGAAAGTAACCAGCTCATTCTATGCCGGCATTAGCAGTCGAGAGCATGAAGCTTTGACCGACATTTATGGCCATGAGGTTGCCCATCGCGAGTTTTTCAAGAGTGCACTCGGCAGTGCTGCGATTCCAGCCTTGGAATTCAACTTTGAGTCGGTCAATTTTCACAACCGTCGCAGTGTTTTGGAGACGGCAAGGACTTTCGAGGACACGGGAGTAGGTGCTTATAATGGTGCGGGCCAGCTTCTGCGCGACCCGGCTCATTTAGTGGCTGCGGGAAGAATCGTCTCCGTGGAAGCACGGCATGCGGCCATCCTGCGAGACTTACTCGCACCGAGAAGTGCAGCTTTCGCCGGCGACGATGTGGTGGATGCCTTTGGGTTGGGTGCAGTGCAATCGCCCAGCGATGTCATGAAAGCGGTTGCTCCTTTTATCCGGACACCGATCAACGCCAGCAACCTTCCGAAAGCCTAGAAAGCCTCTCTCTTATGAATAACACGAATAACATTCTCGATTTCGTATCCGAACTTAACCAGGGCTCAGCGGCACAGCCGGCCACACGCCGCGTCGTCTTTGCCCAATGCGCTCGCGAAGGCAGCAAAGTTGCCGCCGCCGCGTTGCTCCCGCTGGCCGCAGCCGGCTGTGCGCTTGTCGGGAAAGCCGTCGCCCCCGATACCGGTCTAGCCAAGCAAGTGTTGGAGTTCGCCATTCTCCTCGAAGAGCTCGA
>JACDGM010000130.1 GCA_013815325.1 Chthoniobacterales bacterium | reverse complement strand
AAGTTGCCGCCGCCGCGTTGCTCCCGCTGGCCGCAGCCGGCTGTGCGCTTGTCGGGAAAGCCGTCGCCCCCGATACCGGTCTAGCCAAGCAAGTGTTGGAGTTCGCCATTCTCCTCGAAGAGCTCGAGCATGCCTTCTACGTGAAAGCGCTCGCAGCGCCTGGCTTGATTCCGCGGTCAGACCGCGCCGTCTTCGAGCAAATCAGCAAGCACGAGGGCGCACACGTTACTTTCCTCAACACGGGCCTAACGGGTATCGGCGGTTCGCCGCAAAGCGCACCGGATTTCGATTTTACCGGACACGGTCTACATCCTAACGTGTTCCGGAACTATCGAAGTTTTCTTTCTCTCGCGCAGACCTTCGAAGAAACCGGCGTGGGAGCGTACAAGGGCCAAGCTACGAACCTTCTGACGAGTAATTCTCTCCTGACCGCAGCGCTGCGCATTCATTCGGTGGAAGCGCGCCACGCGGCCGAGATCCGGCGTTTGCGTGGTGAGAAAGCTTGGAACGGGGCGTTCGATGAGCCTTTGACTAAAGAAGCCGTTCTAGGGCGAGTGCATCCTTTCCTGGCTCGTCCGTAGCGACGGCGCGCAAGGGAGACCTCTTAGTTCTAAGGGTGTTCTCTGGCGCGGAATTTAGCACCCTTTCGGCGACAGGCGGACTCTTCCAAAAGCCGTGAGCACCATGACTGGCCACCGGCTCGCGTCGTCCGACAAGCCACTACTTCCAAACAATGATCGGAGCCTTGCCCCCGGCGTGGGCTCGAAGTCGTCAGGTTTCTCGTTGATGCGGCGGTGACCAACACACTCGATGTCGTTCTGGGAAGCGTGCGGAACACAGATTTCGGCCCACTCGCCTCGAACCAGATGCGCGACTTGCTCGGCGTCGATTCCGGGCGACATCTTCAATCAGGCCGAGCTGCCTAAGCCCGAGGCGCACGGCGCGCCCTTTATCCCGAGGGGCCGAATAGGGGTCGGTCTGTGCGCATTGACATTTTCACAGTGGGACTGATAGGCTGCGGTTGAATGGCACGGAAAGGGCGGGTGGAATTCGCGGGGGCAGTCTATCACGTGTTGGATCGAGGGGATCGGCGAGAAGCGATCCTTGGCGACGACGAGGACCCGGGGGGTGCACGCCCCGCCTGGCCCAAGACCGAGGCGGTGCTCGGGGAGCTGGATTGGAGCGAAGGAATTTTTCGCGGAACAGATCGCCGCGCTTTTCGAGGCCGCCTGCAAGCGCGCGGGCTTCTCGGCCGCGTGCAGCTCTCGACCGCGAGCTTCCGCCGGCCTAACGAACAGCTCTCGCTCTTCGCCGATTAACCGCGGCCGGGTTACGAAGCCTTCGCGATCAGCGTCTGCTGCCGGGCCAGCCTCGGCGCCACGGTCGGCACGCTCAACATCGTGCTCGCCACCGCCATCAGGAGGGTCGCGGTAAAGGTCTCACTCGTGATGATGCCTTTATCGAGAAGGATGTTGACGAAGATGATCATGATCAGCGCCTTCGTTTGCAGGAGCCAGCCGATGATCGAGGCTTCGCCTTTTTCCCACTTCAGGATGCGCCCGGCGATTTGCACGCCGACGAGTTTGCCCGCCACCGAGGCGACGAGGAGCAAGGCGGCAGCCCCGAAGACGAGCATCCCGCCCACCTGCCAGGTCGTGCGCAAACCGGTGGACAAAAAGAAGACCGGCATGATCGCGAGGAGCACATGGCTGCGGAACAGATCCATCCGTTCCTGGTTAAACATGTCGGCATCGAGGATCGCGCCGGAGAGGAAAGCGCCGACCATGAAATGGAGGCCCGACCAGTCGGCGGCGTAACCGGAAGCCGCCAGCCAGATGAGCCCGACATACCAGCGATCGCGCTCCTGGATGCGTCGCATGAGCTTGCGCACGACAAACGCGGCAAGGGCGAAGACGACGAGAAAACCGAGCTGCCGTCCGACCCGGTTCCAATCGAGCAGAATGAGCGCGAGCACACCCCAGATCGCGATGTCGTCGAGGCTGGCGTAGCGCAGGATTCGCTGGCCGATCGGCTGCCGGAGAATCTCGATCTTCTCCATGAAGAGAACGAGGATCGGCAGCGCCGTGACCGCGCAGGCCATGCCAATGCCGACGATGAGTTGCCAGGTGTGGCCCTTCGGTCCGATCCAGCGATCGCTCACCGCGAGCATCGCGATCGCGGCCGCACAACCAAAGAGGAGCGGCGTGCCGAGAGCGAGACCGGCGGTGACCGTGGTTTCGCGGCGGTGCTGCCAGGCTTTGTTGATGTCGAGCTCGATCCCCGCGACCCAGACGAAGATCATGACCGCCCACTGCGCGATGCCGTTGAGCTGGCCGATGACCTTTGGGTTAAAAACGAAGTTGTAATAATTTGGAAAGACCGCGCCGAGCACGCCCGGCCCGAGGAGAATGCCGCCAATTATCTGCACCACCACCAGGGGCGCGTAGTATTCCGTCCGGCAGAGGCGCCAGATCAGATACGGCACGGTGAAAATGATCATCATTGCAATCAGGAAAATCTCGGAAGTGCTCATGAAATTTGTGTGGCGGTGAGTAGTGCGGCTGCTGACAGGTCAGCAAAGCCCGGACCATCCCCTTGGTCCGGACCCGCGACAACTCTGATGCTGCGAAAAATGCAGGCGTCCGGTGGATGTCCTTACCCGTGCGCGTTCTTCAGCCGCTCTTCGCCGGCTTGGCCAGGCTCGTCCGCCCGAAGATGGTGAGCATGAGCAGCCCGCCGACCACCCCGAACGGCGCCATGAAGTAGAAATAATAATCCCAGCTCTTATCGAGCAGCATCCCGAGAAAATAACCGGCCAGACTCCCGCCGAAATATTGGAACGAGTCGATTATCCCCGACGCGAAGCCCGCCATCTTGGCCCCGCCGATATCCATCGCCGCCGCCGTACCCAGAATCGAGTGGGTCGAGTTCGCGGTGAAAGAAATCAGCACCAGGAAAACCACCGCGGCATTCGCGCTGTGAAACTGCGCGGCGAGCAGGATCACGGCCGTCTCGATAAAATAAAGTCCCGCCGCGACCGGCGCGCGCCGTCCTTGAAAAACAGTATCGGACACGTAGCCCGAAAGTAGCGAGCCCACAGAGGCGACCAGTGGGATGAGAAACCCCAGCCATTGAAATTGCGCGGATTGGAAATCGACGTGATGCGCATCGTGCATGAAGCGGGGAAACCATTGATCGATGCTTTGCCTGACGGCGCCGGTACAGGCATAGGCAAAGGCGACGACCCAAACGACCGGATTCGAGAGGATGGTGTGGAGCACGACACGGATCTTCGTTTGCACCTTGCCCCCGGCGGTCTCCTCAGGATTTGGGCTGGGAAACCCGGCTTCTTCCGGAGTGTTCTTGACGAAGATGGCCACGCCGCATGCCACCAGCGTCGCCACTCCGGCCGGCACCCAGAAGAGCCAGCGCCAATGAAGTGGCGGGATGCGCCAAAGCCCGAGAAAGACGAAACCGGCGAGGAGAGCGGGACCGAATTTCGTGATCCCGAAACGCCCGAGGTTTATCATGAAGCTGAAGACGCCGGCAAAGCGCCCACGCTCGCGCGGCCCGAACCAGGCGGCATTAATTTTCACGAAACCGGGCGCGCCGAAGGCCTGCATGTAGCCGTCGATCCCGCGGATGGTGACGAAGAGCCAAAGCAAGCCCCAGAAGGAAGCGAACCCGAAGGCGAGATTCATGATCACGGTGCCGGCCGCGCCGATGAGCATCGCGCGTTTTCCGCCGAGGCGATCCGCGAGAAGGCCATTCACGATCTGGCCGCACGCGTAGGCGAGCAGCGCCGTCGTGATGATCGTGCCGATGTCCGATTTGCTGAAACCGAACTCTTTGCTGATCGCGCCATTGGCGATCGAGAAATTGTAACGGCAGAGATAGAAGGAGGTGTAGAGCAGACCGATGAAGGCCCAGTTCAAGCCGCGACGAGGCCGGTAGCCCGTCGGGTGATGTATGGCGGTGACGGCCATGTGAGGCGGCGGGGAGGATGAATGCATGCGGTGCGGTTGCCTAGCGGAAAATCGCGCTACCCACGGAGATGGCATCGTTAGGGGTAGAGGCATAAGTGCCGTAACGGATGCGGAGCAAAGGCCGGGCTTTCAAAGTGCAGGTGTCGGGGCAACGTGGCCGAGAGGTCGGCGACACATTTCTGGTTGCGCGCGAGAGGGGGCATCCGAGTCTTGGGTTGCATGGGCATCGCAATTCAAAATCTGCGAATAGGAATGCTCGTCCGGCATCCGCGCTACGGCGTGGGGGCAGTCAAGGCGCTCACCGAGCACACCGCCGACATAACTTTCGACGACGCCCCGCGCACCGTCGACCCGGGGGTGAGCGATTTGAGCCTGGCCGAGCCGGCCGCCAGCCTAACGGATATGCAGATGCCCCTTGCGGCGCTCATCCGCCAGACGGCGCAGGCGGTCGTGGATGCGCTCGGCCTCGAGCCGCCGGAACAGCTGGTCGAAGGATTGGCGACACGCTGGCAGCGCGGGACGGTCGCGTTAAGCCCGGCCGACACTTCTTTGCAAGGGAAGGAAGTGCCGTTGGAGACTTTCTTCCACAAGATCGTGATGATCCGCAATAACCTCCGCGTCCTCGAGCAGAAAGTGAATGCGAACGAGAAGCTGAGCGACGCGGATAAGTTCGATTTACAACAGTACATCACCCGCTGCTACGGCTCGCTCACGACCTTTAATGTCCTCTTCAAGGAGAAGGAAGATCAGTTCGGAGGTTAGGCTTCCAGGCCGACTTGGTCCACGGAGATCCTGCCCGTCGCATTCTGGAAACCGTCAGGCTGGAAGCCTCCCTCCCGAGCACCACCGTCTCGCATTCGTAATTTCCCGTGCGCCTAACGAGCCTAACTCTCGCCTCGTAGCGCGATGGTTCGCCCATCCTCACTGCGCGCATGTTTTCGACGAGTTGGCCGTCGCGCCATGCCAGAGAGATGATCCGCCGAGCGGTTGCCGGCAGCTGCAATCCGTGAAATAAAGCGCGCGATGCAGCGCGCCTCTTCTTCGCACGAAAAATCGGCGCTCCTCGCCGGCATCGCGGCCTTCGCGACATGGGGCCTCGTCCCGGTTTACTGGAAGCTGCTCCGATCCATTCCCGCGGCGGAAATTCTAGCGCACCGCTTTGTCTGGACCTGGGTGTTTATGGTCATATTGCTGAGCTGGAGCCGGCGCTGGCCGGAAGTTCTGGGAAATGTCCGCACGCCGCGCACCGTCGGATTCTGCGCCGCGAGTGGCGTCTCGATCGCGACGAACTGGTTCGTTTTCATATGGGCGGTGAACGCCAGTCACGTGCTCGAGACCAGCCTCGGTTACTTCATGACGCCGCTCGTCAGCGTGCTCCTCGGAGCGGTCTTTTTGCGCGAACGCCTGACGCGCGCGCAACTCGCCTCGGTGCTGGTCGCGGCCGGCGCCGTCACTTACCTCGCGGCCGACTTGGGACATCCGCCGTGGGTTGCGCTCGCGCTCTGTGCCTCCTTTGGGTCCTACGGCCTCTTTCGCAAGATTTCGGGCGCAGGATCGACGGCCGGACTTTTCCTTGAGACAACGGTGATCGTGCCGTTCGCGCTTGGGTTCCTCGTAGTTCTCATTGCGAAGGGCGCTGGGCATTTTGGTGCGGCGACGCCGAAGTGGTCACTCCTTCTTGTCACCACGGGCATCGTTACCGGTGTCCCTTTACTCTGGTTCGCGCACGCGGCGCGGCATCTTCGCCTAACGACAATCGGCTTCCTCCAATATCTGGCTCCAAGCGGCACGCTTTTTCTCGGCGTCCTGGTTTATCACGAACCGTTTCGCCGCCCGCAGATGGTGACTTTTGCGCTCATCTGGGTGGCGCTGGCGATTTATACTGCGGACGCCGTGGTGCGCTGGCGCGCGCTCAAAGGAGCGGCGGTTGCTCCAGCGGCGTGATGGGGAGCGTCTCTGTAAACTCGTGCTCATCCTCGTGATCGTAATCGAAAGGAATCGCTCACGAGCGCGAGCACGATTACGAACTCGCAGCCTCTACAGCGCAACCCACCATCTTGCGCTACCTTTCTCCTCTATGTGGAGCGAAGATGATTTCCAATACGCGATCGCGAATACCGAAGTCATCCTCGCGCCGCAGGGTAAGATCGCGACTTTCGGTCATACCAGTTTTCGTTTCTATCTCATCAGCGAGCTGATGGATCGGGTGAATGAGGTGCGAGTGCGCGACGGCCGGATCCACGCCGAGCGTCCACAGATCCTCACGGCCGAACATTATTCGCGGCTCCTCCTCGAAGGCTTCGGCGAAAAAGCCGAGCGCTATGTCGAGCAGCTGCGCGAGCAGGCGCAGAAGTTCGCGGTCCTGCGCTACGGGTTTCAATTTCGCAAAACCGACGTGATGGAAAAGACCGTGCGGGACTCTTTGGCGTCAGTCATCGAGCAAACGAAAGCACAAGTAGAGCGCTCCGAAGAACCGCTGAGCGCGATCATCCAAGGGGTCGATGACGCGTGGGAGGTCTGTCTTTTGAAATTCACGATCGACCTGATCGAGAAGTCCGCCGGTGGCAATGTCGGCGATCTCCGCCGGCGTGGATTGATGTAAGGTCTGGCTACCTCACTGGCCGATTGCACGGCGCGGCCGCACTCGATATGCTCGCGCGATGTCAGCAAAGGAAGAATTCCAGGCCGAAAGCACGAACGGTTTCGCAAGCTTCATCCGTGCGGAGTATCCGCTGGGCATCGGCCTGGGAACTGCGGCGATCTTCTTCGGCACCGGGAGCCGGCTGGTGGACAGTCTCGCGAATCCCTCTGCGTTGGGAGCTATCTTTCTCTGGCTCTTCGTTACAGTCCTATGGTCTGCCATCTCCGTAGTGCGGCATGCCGATTGTCTCGCCATCAAATGCGGCGAGCCTTACGGAACACTTATCCTGACGCTCGCAGCCATCAGCATCGAGGTGATGATGATTTCCGCCGCGGTGCTCCATGGCGCCAACAACCCTACCCTGGCGCGAGACATGATGTTTGCCGTTCTCATGATTGCGCTCAACGGCCTGGTTGGGCTGGCTCTGCTCCTGGGCGGGCTGCGTCATCGCGAGCAGCGCTACAACCTGCAAGGCACTAACTCCTATCTCAACACGATCATGG